>JAUQPV010000065.1 GCA_030550225.1 Acidobacteriota bacterium
CTTGGGACCTAACATCCAGCACCCGATACCCAACGCCAGCACCTGACACCGAAGACGATGGCTGTTCCCTGGGAAGTCTGGGCCCGGATCGGACGCCAGTGGCGGGACTACCGGCTCCGGCGGCAGTGGGCCGACGCCGTCGCCCGGGTCGCCATCCGAACCGGCGGCCTGCTGGTCATCGTGGCGATCCTCGGCGTGGCCTTTGTCCTGCTGGCCGAGAGCTGGCCCCTCTTTCGGTCACCGGCCCTTCAGCCCGTCGCGGTCGGGGTCTCTCCTGAACAGGCGTTTCTGCCGGTCTTGGCGACGACGCTCTTGATGGACGACTACGGGGAGACCCTAATGGGCATCGCCCCGGACGGTCAGTGGCACCTCCTGGCATGGCCGTCCTTGAGGCGTCTCCAGACGGGGGTTCTCATGCCCCCGACGGAGAAGGTCGATTCCACGCCGCCGACCCCGTCCGTCACGGCCGGATGGGCCGACCCGTGGGGCCGACGGGGTGCCGTCGCCAGACCGTCCGGCCAAATATGGCTGTGGGAGGCGACTTGGAACTGGCAGTATGAGGGAGATCGCCGAACCCTGGCGGGTCTTTCCGTGCAGGCCCTGCCCTGGGTCCAAGTCCCCCTGGCCCCAGATGAGGCCGTGACCCGCTTGACGGTCCTGGCCGGCGAGCGGCTCGAGCAGACGCAAGTCGCCGCCCTCACGAGTCGGGGACGGCTGTTTCTGGTCGTCAGCCAGCGGGCGGGTGGCCTCTTCGATGAAAAGTGGGTCCCGGCAGTCTGGGAGGTTCAGCCCCGACCGCCGCAAATGACGGCCCTGGCCATCGCCCAGGGGTATCTCTACGTGGGGACGTCCGAAGGGGACGTCTGGGTCTACGAACTTCAGGAAGCCGCTCCCCCCGTCCGGCGGGAAGCCGTTCGGCTGTATCCGGAAGACCCGGCGCCGGTCACGGCGATGACGACGCTCCTGGGCCGCTTTGCCCTGGCCATCGGTGACGCCCGGGGCCGAGTCTGCGTGGCTTTCCCGGTCCGACGCGACGAAGGATGGCAGTTCACCCGGGTCCGAGACTTTCGGCCCCAGGATGGGGCCATTCGATCGATCGTACCGGCCCAGTGGACGCGGGGCTTTTTGACCCTGACCGACCGGGGCACCGTCGCTTGGCACCACAGCACGGCCGGGACGACCCGCTGGTCGGCCCGCCTGGCGCCTACGGCGTGGTCCCACGCCGTCATCGCCCGGGACATGGGGAATGTCCTGCTCGTCGACGCCGCCGGCCGAGGCCACGCCTACCGTTTACGAGATCCCCACCCGGAAGTCAGCCTGCGGGCCCTCTTCGGGCGAGTCTGGTACGAAGGCTACGACCGTCCCCAGTTTATCTGGCAGTCGAGTAGCGGTTCCCAGGAATTCGAGCCGAAGTACTCGCTCGTCCCCCTGATCTTCGGGACACTGAAGGGGACCTTCTACGCCCTTATCTTCGCCGTCCCCTTGGGTCTGCTCGGGGCTTTGTACATGGGCCAGTTCATGCATCCGACCGTCCGGGCCCAGTTGAAACCCCTGATCGAGCTGATGGCCGGCCTGCCCAGCGTCGTCCTCGGCTTTGTGGCTGGCCTGTGGCTGGCGCCTCGGGCGGAGACCTGGTTTCCGGCCCTTCTCGTCTGGCACGGAGCCTTCCTGCTTGGGGGCCTGACAAGTCCCCTGGTATGGCGGCTGTGGCCGTGGAAGCCCCAGGAACGAAGTCGGCAGGACCGTCTGAAGCTGGTCCTCGTCGCCCTCTGGCTGACGGCCTTGTTCCTGACCTGCCTGGCGTTCAATCGAGCTATCGAGCAGGTCTTCTTCGGGGGCAACTACCATCGATGGTTTCAGGAGCGCTGGGGGTGGGCTTACGAACAGCGGAATGCCCTCGTCGTCGGGTTCGCCATGGGGTATACGGTCGTGCCGATCATCTTCTCCATCGCCGAGGAGGCCATCGCCACCGTCCCTCGGGACTGGATCGCCGGGGCCCTGGCCTTGGGGGCGACCCCCTGGCAGACGCTCCGGTCCATCGTGATCCCGGCGTCCCTCTCGGGCATCGTGTCGGCCGTCATGGTCGGCTTCGGGCGGGCCGTCGGGGAGACGATGATCGTCCTGATGGCGACGGGCAATACGCCGGTCCTGGACCCCTCGCCGTTCGTGGGGTTCCGGACCATTTCGGCGAACCTGGCCGTGGAGCTTCCGGAGGCCGCCGTCGGCGACACGCACTACCGGGTCCTATTCCTATCCGCCTTACTCCTATTTGGGTTCACCATCGTCGTGAATACGGTCGCCGAACTCCTCCGGGAGCGCGTCCGGCGGCGGTACTATCAACGGTGACCGGAGGCGCCCGATGACCCTACGAGTCCTCTTCCTGTGTACGGAGAATTCGGCCCGGTCCCAGATGGCTGAGGGCCTCCTGCGGCATTGGGGCAGGTCCGCCTTTGAGGTTTACAGCGCCGGGACTCGGCCCTCGACCGTGCATCCCCTGACGGTCCGGGTCATGCAGGAGGTCGGCATCGACATCACGGGCCAGCGGTCGAAGTCGGTCGATGCCTTCGCCGGGGTGACCTTTGACGTCGTCGTGACCCTATGCGACATAGCCCGGGAGGCGTGCCCCGTGTTCCCAGCCGCCCGACGCCAGCTCCACTGGGACATCCCGGACCCCCGGGCCGTCGAGGGCTCGGAAGACGAACGGCTGGCCGCCTTCCGGCGCGCCCGAGACCTCATCCGGGCTCGGATCCGAGAGACCTTCGGCGTGTGAGGACCGACGATGCGGAAGCGCACGATCCCCCGCTGGCGAGCCGAGGCGACGCCCCTCCTGGGCCTCTGCGGGGCCAGCCTGGCGATGGCCCTCCTGATGACCGTCGCCATGCTGGGCCTGATCTTCTCCCAAGGCCTGGGCCTCTTTTGGCAAAAGCGTCTCGTGCGGCTTCAGCTCCGGGACGGGTCCCGCTGGCTCGGCGAGGTGTGGTCCCGGGAGACCGTCCCGGACCCGACGACCGGACGGCCAGTCCGCCGGATCGCCCTCCATCACGGGAATCGCGACCTCTGGGGCACGGCCTTCCGATGGATCGACGAGGCCGACGTCGTCGGCTGGGAGTATCCGCCCGACGCCGTCCGTATCGAGCG
Organism: Acidobacteriota bacterium; assembly: GCA_030550225.1. Taxonomy (GTDB): domain Bacteria; phylum Acidobacteriota; class HRBIN11; order HRBIN11; family HRBIN11; genus HRBIN11. Next base: position 3,139 of record JAUQPV010000065.1, read on the forward strand.
CCTCGCCTGGGGCCCTGCCTTTGGCCAGCCTCGGCGAGTCTGGGTTGGCGACAAGCCCTTCGTGGACCCCGTGGACGTCCGGGACCCCGTCTGGCAGGAACTCTTCGCCAGCGTCCGCCAGGACCGCCGGGTCCTCCAAGACGTCGAGGACCAGATCGACGAGGTCAACGACCGCCTGGAACGGCTCCGGCGGCAGGAGCTCCGCCTGCGCTATCGGTCAGCGTCCGACCCGTCGGCCCAGGCGGCCCTGCAGGCCGAGAAGGCCCGCTGGGAACGGGTCTACGGGGTTCTCGCCCTGCGACGGACGACCCTCATAGAACGGCTCCAGCAATACGTCCTGGAGGTGACGGCCGCCGATGGGACGGCCCTCCGCATCCCCCTGGCCCAAATCACCGCCGTCATCCCGGCCAATCGGATGGGCCTGGGCGAGCGCATCCGCCTGTACGCCCGACGGTACTGGGAACTTATCACCGAAAATCCCCGGGAGGCCAATACCGAGGGCGGCGTTTTCCCGGCCATCTTCGGGACCGTCAGTATGGTCCTCATCATGAGCCTCGCCGTCGTGCCCGTCGGCGTGATGACGGCTCTGTACCTACGGGAATACGCCCGCCAGAACTGGCTGACCCGGGTCGTCCGCATCGCCGTCAACAACCTGGCCGCCGTCCCGTCCATCGTGTACGGCGTCTTCGGCATGGGCTTCTTCATCTACACCGTCGGGACGGCCATCGACCGAACGTTCTATCCCTGGATGGCCCCGACGCCCGTCTTCGGCACGGGCGGCCTCCTGTGGGCCAGTCTCACCCTGGCCCTCCTGACCGTCCCCGTCGTCATCGTGGCGACCGAAGAGGCCCTCCTGGCCATCGAGCCCGAAATCCGGCACGGCGCCCGCGCGCTGGGCGCCACCCAGTGGCAGACGGTCCGCCACGTCATCCTCCCGGCGGCCGCCCCGGGCGTCCTGACGGGCCTGATCCTGGCCATCGCCCGGGCGACCGGCGAGGTCGCCCCCCTGATGCTGACGGGCGTCGTCAAACTCGCCCCGGACCTGCCCATCGACGACCGCTTCCCCTTCATCCACCTGGAGCGGAAGTTCATGCACCTGGGATTCCACATCTACGACGTGGGCTTCCAGTCGCCGAATGTGGACGCCGCCCAGCCGATGGTCTACAACACGACCCTGCTCCTGCTCGTCATCGTCGTCGCCCTGAACCTAACGGCCATCCACTTGCGCAACCGCATCCGCCGCCTCTATCATGGGGGCTCGATGTAATCGGGTGTTGGGTGTTGGGTGTTCGGTGCTGGGTGCTGGGTTGGGTTGCAGGAAAAGACCTAACACCTAACACCCAGCACCGAACACCGAATCAGGTCGGAGCCATGACCGTCCGTTCGGCCCGTTCGTCCGTGACCGTACCCCTGGGAGAAGTCGCCCCCCCGGCCGTCGAACCGACGCCGATGCGGGTCTCCGAGGAACGGTACGTCTTGACCCCCATCCCGGACCCCGTGTTCGACATCCAGCACTTGTCCCTTTACTACGGTGAGAAGCCGGCTCTGGTCGATATTTCCTTCCAAATCCCCCGTCGCCAGATCACGGCCGTCATCGGCCCCTCCGGTTGCGGCAAGTCCAGCTTCCTACGGTGCCTCAACCGGCTGAACGACCTCATCGACGGAAGCCGCATCGAAGGCCGGGTCCTCTTGGACGGCCAAGACATCTACGCGCCCACCATGGACGTCAACGACCTGCGTCGCCGCGTGACACTCGTCTTCCAGAAGCCGAACCCCTTCCCCAAGTCGATTTACGACAACGTCGCCTTCGGTCCCCGCATGATGGGCATCCGTCAGCGGGCCGTCCTGGACGAGATCGTCGAACGGAGCCTCCGGCAGGCCGCTCTCTGGGACGAGGTCAAGGACCGGCTCCACGCCTCGGCCCTCCAACTCTCGGGGGGTCAGCAACAGCGGCTCTGCATCGCCCGGGCCCTGGCCGTCGACCCGGAGGTCCTCCTGATGGACGAGCCCTGCTCGGCGCTGGACCCCATCGCCGCCGGGAAAATCGAAGACCTCATGGTTAGCCTGAAAGAAAACTACACGATCGTCCTCGTGACCCACAACATGCAACAGGCCGCCCGGGTGTCCGACTACACGGCCTTCTTCTACATGGGTCACCTCATCGAGTACCAACGTACGACCGACCTCTTCACCCACCCCCGCGTCCGCCAGACGGAAGACTACATCACGGGCCGTTTTGGATAACAAGCCGTTCGGCCCGTGGAAACCCGCATGGATTCGGCTTTTCCGACCCTTCGGGAGTTCGGCAGTTCGGCAATTCGGCAGTTCGGGAATTCGGGGACTCGGGCACTGGGGGGCCGGCGGGGAGGGGATGCGTCCTTTCGGCCGGGCCGGCGGTCGGCGACAAAGGGCAAAGCGCAAAGAGTGAATACTCTTTGCACGATGCCCTTTGCTCTTTTCGGGATCCCCCCGGGCCGAGAGGAGGCGAAGGGTCAGGAAGACTTCAGGGGGACGTGGGACCTTGGAACGCTCCATGCTCCCTGGTCTTCTACGTCGGCCGCCGAACGGCCTTCCCGAATTGCCGAACTGCCGAATTGCCGAATTCCCGAGTTCCCGAGCTGCCGAACTCCCGAATTCCCGACCGGCCCATCGGCCCAGGGCCCTTACCCGTCACTCCGTCGTTCGTCACCCCGTCACTTTAAAAAGCCGTGCCCTTCGAGCGGTGGGAAAGGCCGTCTCGATACCATTCTTGCGAACCGAACGATCCTGTTAACAGAACCGTTCGGTTCGGGAGAATGGTATCCGATCAACTTTTCCCACCACCCCGGAAGCACGATGTTTCAAGGATACGGGATGCGGGATGCGAGATACGGGATACAGAGGGGCTTTGGGCCTCAATGACGGCTTTTTCCGTCCCGTGGCCCTATCTGCCGACCTGCCGACTGCCCATCTGCCGAATGCTTGAAAAATCGTGCTTCTCGGGAAGTGGGAAAAGCCGATCTGACGCCACCTTCACGAACCGAACGGCTCTGTTAACGGCACCACTGTTGACGGGCCCAAGCCGTCAGGCGGGCCAGAAACAGGTTCGTCTGGCCCGGCAAACGCTCTGTCCGGTTCGAAGCAAAGACCAGATACCGACAGTCGTGGGAGAACATGGGGAATCCGTCGAAGCCCCGAAAGTACGTGACCCGGACCGTCGACCGTCCCGTCAGGTCGGACACATACAGGTCGAAGTCCCGGCTTCGGGGTTCGTGCATGTTAGAGGCATAGATGACAAAACGCCCATTGGGCGTAAAGTAAGGCGCGAAGTTCGCCCCGCCGTTGTGAGTGACCTGGCGCAGGTCCCGACCGTCCGGCCGGACGACGAAGATCTCCATCCGGAAAGGCCGGACGAAGCGGTCCCGCAGGAGGGCAAAGTACTCGTCCCGCTCGGGACCTTCTTCGGGATGATGGCCCCGGAAGACGATCCACTGGCCGTCCGGCGAGAAGAAGGCGCCGCCGTCATAGCCCGGCACGTACGTGACCCGTCGGACCGTGCGCCGATCGGCCTCCATCACGTACAGCTCCAGGTCCCCTTCATGATCCGACGTGAAGACGATCCGGCCGTCTCGGGCGACGGTCGCCTCGGCCTGATAGCCGGGCGCCTGAAAGAGCGGGCGAAGGTCACCTCCGTCAGGTCGGGCGACGTAGATGTCGTAGTCGTACAAGGCCCAGACATAGCCTCGACTTAAGTCCGGCCGAGGCGGGCACTCGGGCCCGACGTGATGGGTCGACGAAAAGAGGACCTCAGCGTCGGCCGGCAGGAAGTAGCCGCACGTCGTCCGGCCCTGCCCCGGGCTGACCCGATGGAGCCGGCCCGTCCGGAGGTCCAGGATGAATATCTGGTCGCACGCATAGGGCGGCCGGGTCGACTGGAAGATCAGGCGGGTGTCGTCCCACGAGAAGTAGCCCTCGGCGTTTTCCCCGACGTCGGTCAGTTCCCAAAGCTCTTCAAAGTAGGGCTCTTCACCGGGAAGCGGGGCCAGCGCGCGAAAGACCGGTGTCTGCGGATGTCCCCCCGGAGGCGCGCCCGGTCGAGGGCACCCGACCAGGACTGTCAGGGCCCCGAGCAAGGCGAATTCCCTGATCACCCACCGTCGCATCCCGATGATTCCTATGCTCGGTGAGCCTTTCACGAGGCGGCGATGCACTTGACCTGACGGATGAAGGGCCGGATGGGGTCGTCGGTCTGGACCCGAAAGACGGCGCAGAGCTTGCGTTCCCCCGTGTTCTCATCCGTGTACGGGCCGACCTCCATGAGATCCCCGTTGCACAGCTTCTGACCGACCGTAATCGTCGTCGACCCCTTCAGGCCGGCGCCTCGGACGAGAGCCTGATACTTCCCACCTCGTTGGAAGATCCCCAGGATGACGACCTCCTCGACCAGGAGGTCGGCGACGCTCCGGACCGGCCGACACGTCTTCCCATCCGGTGGCGGCTTTCCACCTTGTTCAAAAGGGTCTCGGTCGGCGGTGTAACGGAAGTTGGGGTCGTGGACACCTACAGCCTCCGTGGAAGGCGCCGGAGGGGTCGGGGGCGATGGCGACTTCTGACCCTGCTGGGCCCAGCCTGTCACGGCCATCCAAAGCCCCAGGCCGAGGAGAAGCCACCGGTATCCCATCGCTTTCCTCCACTCGAAGTCTGGCGGACGATCATAAACTTTTTAGACGCCACTTCTCAAACTGTCGGAGGCATCGGCCCGGATGGGGCGTCGGAAGTCGGCGGGACGAAGACGTCCCAGGCAGGGCCCCATTGCCGAAGGACAAACAGGGGAAACGCCCGGAAGAGAGCATACACCGGTTGGAGGACCGTTTGGGAGACGACCGGGATCGCCGCAATGCAGAAAAAGACGCAACACGTGAGGCACCCGACGACGAAGATCCCGCATCCGACGGCCAGGGCGAGGGCCAAGCGCACGATGAGATAGAGGAGGAAAACCCCCACGTGCGAGGTCACCAGTCCCCAGACGGCCTTCAGGGCCTCGAAGGCCCCGACCTTCGTGAGGTACTGGACGGGCGCCACGAAGTCCACCAACAGTAAGTCCAGGACGACGCTCGCCAGGACGACCAGGATCAACAAGACGGCCCAGACGATGAGGACGACGAGGACTGTCGGGTCTATGGACGCCCCGTCCCCGCCCCCGCCCAGGGCGTGCATGGCTATCTCGCATTCCGCATCTCGCATCCCGTATTCTAGTACCCACGCTCGGAGGCCCTCCCCCGTCCGGAGACGGCTCGCGGCCAGAACGACGACGGGGACCGTGATAACGACGATGACCGCCAGGATGATCAGGCCGACGACGACCCGGAATCCAAAGTAGGAGTTCGCGATGGCCCGATGCTCCCGCCAGGGACGACGGACCTCCGCTCGGTTCGTGACGATACAGTCGAGGTAGGCGAAGGTCCCCCGCGCCGAGAGCCACACCAAGAGCAGGACGAGGCCAATCCCCAGGACCAGCAGGACCCCGCAGATGCCCAAAAGGAAAGGCCAATGTTCGCTGACCCACCGGAGGACTTCCTGAAGGACTTCCCGATCGACCGGCTCGGCCCTCTCAGGGCCGGAGAAGCTTGGGAGATGGACGTTAAAACCGCCCTCGCCGAGGCTCTGCAAGAAGCTCAGGAAGCCGAGGGTCAACCAGCGACCGACGCCGAAGGGCTGAAAAAGGACCCGTCGGACATGCGCCCAAGCCGGCGGGAGCGCCTCCAGGACCCGAACGTCAGCTCGCGGCAAGACTCCCTCTCGAACGCATGATAAAAGCAGGTTGGAATTTTAACTGCTGAATATAATATAGCCAAGTGCTTGACCCATAATCCGTTCTGGCCCTCGCCAAGACAGTAAGGCCATAAGGCCTGCCGGGCCCGACGTCAGGCGTCGGTCATGCGGTTCGAAGACGGGAGATGAGCATAGCCGTTCGGCCCGTGAGAATGGCGTCGGAACAATCTTTCCCATCGCCCGGAAAGCACGGTGTTTCAAAGTAGCGAAGTGACGGAGTGACGATGTAAGGATGATCCCGACCGGCCCGTTAGCCCAAGACCGTGGCTCGCCCCTTCGTTCCTCCGTCCCTTCAAACAATCGTTCGCCCCGAAGGGTCGGAAAGGCTGAATCCATACGGGTTTCCACGGACCGAACGGCCTTGTTAGGGAAAAACAAGGGCATATACTAAGCGCATAGAGTACCCTTTAGCCTTGGCTCTATGCTCTATCCAGAGGCGGTGCCACGAAAACTGATGATAGGTTAGCAAATCGACGTCTTGTTTTACAAGCCTTGTCGGGTTATATGTCAGAGACTTGGATTCGACGTCCCAGGGGTCTGGACCTCATCGAATTGGGGCGGCAAGGGCCGTGACGACCCTCGCCGCAAGGAGGTCAACGATGTGTCGGAATGGATACTGGACAGCCATCTGGGTCCTCGGCTTTAGCCTGGTCGCCTGCGGAATGACCCGTCAGGGTTCCCTGGAGATATACCTAACCGACCAACCCGTGAGTCTGCGGAGTGTCGTCGTGACACTGGGCCAAATCGAAATCCACTCGACGGGTGGCCCATGGAAGCCCTTTTTACCAAGGGTCTTCCCAAAAAGGTACGGCCCTGTGGGTCCGACGGCTTCAGGAGCTGGCCTGGCTCCCGGATGAGACGGGCCGACCCCGACGGCCCGGCGAGCTCTTTAGCTCAAGCCTCAAAGAGACGCTGGGCTCGGGGGAGGCATGGGCTTTCCTGCACCCGGATATTCCGGTCGAGGGTTTTCACGATTGGGCCCGTATCCTCGGCCTCCGGCTTTCGGCAGACGTGCCGGACGTCTGTCGTTCTCTGGGGGAACGCTTGGCCAGGGGAGCCGGTCCAGAAGAGGTCGAGCCAGTCTACCGGTGGCTCCAGGGGGAAGCCGAGAAGGAAGACGCGCGAAAGCGGATCTGGGAACAGTTTGACCAGAAGCCGCTGATCCTCGTGCCCGGTCGGGGAAGCTTCAAGCGCGGTGAGGTCTGCTGGGAGGACCCGACGGGGATGCTCCCGGCGTTAAAGCCGCACTGGAGCTCATTGAGGCGGTTGTTCCAAGAATTCCTGGGAGTCCCCGACCGGCCGACGCCGGAGGCCGTGACCCAGCATCTGCTGAAGCTTCTGGAAGAAAAGGCAGACGAGGCGGCGTTATCCAAGGTGGCCCAAGAGGTGGAGCGGCGGTGGGCGGAGCTCCCGGAAGAGCTCCGGGATCGCCTGAAGACGGCCCAGTGGCCCGGAAAGAAAGGGGATCGAAGCGTTTGGGAGCGGCCGGAATCCCTCTGCCGTCAGGATGATCGGGCGATAGCCAAGCTGTTCGAGGGACGCGTCCCATGGTGGACCCTAAAGGGCCTGGAGCGGTTGGCGGATGAGCTGGGCGTCGGTCGGATTTCCGAGGCGAAGCTTGAAGTTCAGGATGGAAGGTCCCGGCGCCAGGACGAGGAAAAGACCCGACGTTTGAAATCTCAGTGGGAAGCCATCCGCTGGATGGCCCGGGGTCGGGAAGTAGACCTACCGTCCGAGCCGCCGACGGTCTATAGGGTAGGCTCGTTTCAGGTCGTCTACCGGTGGAAGTACGTGGCCTCCAAGCCGGACAGCTCTCGAAAGGCCGCGCTTTCAGATGAGAACACTGTGCTACTCTGCACGGACGATGCCGACGAGTGGGACATCGGAGATGCCCTGGAAGAAGGCTGGAGGGTTCCAGGCTTACGGGAGTTCCTAAAGGACCTCCGGGGCGTAGAAGATGAGGACACTTGGGAGCGGTGCTTGAACTGGTGGAAGCGGAAACTGGATCTTTCAGAACCCCTGCCGCCCTATCTATTTCCGGTTGAGCTACACAAGAAACCACCGGAACCTGAAGGGGAGCATGGACAACCAAAGGTTTCCCCGGAGCCGGAACCCGGATCGCGGTCACCCAGGCGAATCCGTCGGGGCCGTCCTGACCCGGACTGGGGCGAGCGGGCCCGACTGGCCTACCAGGCCATGCAACAGGCAAAACAGTGGCTCACGATACAAGATTTCGAGG
>JAUQPV010000066.1 GCA_030550225.1 Acidobacteriota bacterium
CTATGGCCGGATTGACCAGCTGTCGGCTGAGTTCCAGACCCGGCTGGCTGAGGTCCAGGGGCAGATCAGCCAACTGCGGACCGAATCGCAAGCCCGCATAGACCAGGTCCAGGTCAGCCTCCAAGCTCAAATCGACCACCTCCGGTCCGACTTCCAAGCCCGGACCGACCAACTCCAGACCGGCCTCCAAGCTCAAATCGACCGCCTGAATCAGAAGATGAACTTTACTTTGGTCCTCTTACTGATCCTCCTGACGGTCATGAATCCGACCTTTACGGACCTGGTCAAGTCACTCCTGGGCCTCCGATGAGGTGGGGGCTTCTTCCCCTCCTCCCAGAGGACTCAGAACAACGGCCTTGGGCAGGGACGCCGGTCCGTCTATAATCAAACTTGGGATGGCGGGACGACATGGACCGTTTTGTCCACATGCACGTCCATTCGGACTACAGCTTCCAAGACGGCCTGTGCCCGATCCCTCTCCTGGTCCGGCGGGTCGCCGAGATGGGCCAGCCGGCCGTCGCCCTGACGGACCACGGGAACCTCCACGGGATGATCGAGTTCTTGGAGGCCTGTGAACAAGCCGGAATCCGGGGCATCCCGGGCTGTGAGTTTTACGTCGCCCCGGGGGACCGGCGGGAACGAGCGCCCGGGGCCGGCGAAGGCCGGGAACCGAAGTATTTCCACCTGACCGTCCTGGCCCAGGACGAGACGGGCTGGCGAAATCTCATTCAGCTCGCTTCGGCGGCCTTCCTGGAGGGTTTCTACCACCGGCCCCGTATCGACAAGGCTTTGCTTCAGGCGCACGCCCAGGGCCTCATCGGCCTCAGCGGATGCCTCCAGGGGGAGATCGCTCAGTGCCTCCTCCAGGGCGGCTCGATGGAAGAGGCCGTCCGTCTTGTGGAGTCGTACCAGTCCATCTTTGGACGGGACAACTTCTTTCTCGAGATCCAGTTCCACGGCTTGGAGGACGACCTCTACCTGAACGCCCGGTTATTGGAGCTGGCCCGCCGGACGGGGGCGCCTCTCGTCATCACGAATGACGCCCACTACGTCCGCCGTTCGGACCACGAACTGCAGGAAATTCGTATTCGCATCCAGACGAACACGCCGGTCCCCGAGCCGGTGCCTCTGGGGTTCAAGACGCCCGAGTTCTACCTCAAGAGCCGACTGGAGATGGCCGAGACCTTTCATCAAATGGTCGATCAGTACCACGTGCCGATGACGCCGGCCGAGATCGAAGGTGCCCTCGACATGACCCTGGCGATCGCCGAGCGCTGTCAGGTCCGTTTGCCTCCCAAGGCCTACAAGCTTCCCCACTTTCCGGTCCCGCCCGGCGAGACGGTCGACACGTACTTTGAGAAGGAGGTCCGCCGCCGCTTCGAGACGGAGCGTCTCCCCTACCTGCGGGCGATGGCCGAGGCCGGTCAGCTCCGGCGGCCTCTGGAACGGTACTTCGAGCGACTGGATTACGAAATCGAAATGATCCGCCGGATGGGCTTTGCAGGGTACTTCCTGATCGTGGCCGACTTCATCGGATGGGCCAAGGCCCAGGGCATCCCCGTCGGGCCCGGCCGGGGGTCCGTCGCCGGAAGTCTGGTCGCTTACGCCCTGGGCATCACGGAGATCGATCCCCTGCAGTACGACTTGCTGTTTGAGCGTTTCCTGAACCCGGACCGCATCACGCTCCCCGACATCGACGTGGACTTCTGCGCCCAGCGGCGGGACCAGGTCATCGCCTATGTCCGCCAGAAGTACGGCGCCGACAGCGTCGCCCAGATCATCACCTTCCAGACGATGGCCGCCCGGGGGGCCATCCGGGACGTCGGCCGGGTCCTGCGGATCGACCTCGGCCGGGTCGATCGCATTGCCAAGATGGTCCCGATGGGACCGGGCGTCACGCTGGCGCGGGTCTTAGAAACCGACCCGGAGCTTCGCCGACTGGCCGAGCGGGGCGCCCCCGAGGAACAGAAGCTTCTGCGCTACGCCCGGGCCCTCGAGGGGATCGCCAAGAACTCGGGGACTCACGCGGCCGGCATCGTCATCGCCCCGGGACGGCTCCTGGACTACGTGCCGCTCTGCCGTTCCAAGGAAGGCGACGTCGTGACCCAATTCGACATGAACGGCCTCGAGCGCCTGGGCCTCCTCAAGATGGACTTCCTGGGCCTCATGAACCTGACGATCATCGACGACTGCCTGCGGCGCATCGAACGGCGGACGGGTCAGCGGATCGACATCCACCGCATCCCCTTGGACGACCCCCAAGTCATGGACCTCTTCTGCGAAGGCCGGACGAACGGGATCTTCCAGTTCGAGAGTAGCGGCATGAAGGACCTCCTCCGGCGCTTCAAGCCGAGGCGCTTCGAGGACCTCATCGCCCTGAACGCCCTCTTCCGACCGGGTCCCATGCAGATGCTCGATGACTTCATCGAACGCCGTCACGGCCGAAAGCCCATCGAGTACGAACTGCCCGAGCTCGAACCGATCTTGGCCGAGACCTACGGCGTCATCGTGTACCAGGAGCAGGCCATGCAAATCGCCGCCCAGGTCGCCGGCTTCACGATGGCCGAGGCCGACAACCTACGGCGGGCGATGGCCAAGAAGAAAAAGGACGAAATGGACCGGCTCCGCCCCCGCTTCGTCGAGGGCGCCGTCGCTCGGGGCGTGCCTCGGGAGAAAGCCGAGCGGCTCTTCGAGACCCTCGAGAAGTTCGCCGAGTATGCCTTCAACAAATCCCACAGTTGCGCCTACGCCTTGATCGCCTATCAGACGGCCTACCTGAAGGTCCACTACCCCGTCTATTACATGGCGGCCCTCTTAAGCAACCGCATGCACCATCAGGACGAACTCACGCTGTACCTCCGGGAGTGCCGAGAAATGGGCCTCCAGGTCTTGCCCCCCAGCATCAACGAAAGTGAGGCCGACTTCACGATCATCGACGACCGGACGATCCGATTCGGCCTGGCCGGCATTAAGGGCGTCGGGCCGGCCGTGGTCCAGGCCATCCTGGAGGCCCGTCAGCGGGCGGGCCGCTTCGTCTCCTTCCTCCACTTCGTCGAGTCGGTCGACGCCCGGGCCGTCAACCGTCGGTCCATCGAGGCCCTTATCAAGGCCGGCGCCCTCGACGAGTTCGGCTATACGCGGCGGGCCTTGATGGAGGCCCTCGACGGCGTCCTCGACCGGACGGCCCGGCAGGCCGTCGTCGGCCGGGCTCGGGCCGTCCCCCTGGCCGGCCTGCCGGGCTTACCGGGCGTCGCCACGACCCCCGTCGTGAACCACGACATCCCGTCGAAACCCGAGTGGGACGACGTTCAGAAGCTCCAGTACGAACGGGAGGCCCTCGGCGTCTACCTGACGGGCCACCCCTGCGAACGCTACGAGGCCGAACTGACCCACTACCGGAAGCAAAGCGTCGAACAGCTCGACGTCGCCCTCGACGGAAAGACCGTCCGATTGGCCGGAATCCTGACGTCCGTCGACATCCGGAAGAGCAAGCGGGGCGTCCGCTACGCTATGCTCCGCATGGAAGACCTGACCGGAGGCATCGACGTCTGGGTCCCGCCTCAGACGCTGGAGACCCTGGAAGACGTCCTACGAGAGGACCTGCCCGTCGTCCTGGACGGGGTCCTCGAGGCCGACGAGGGTACCCGCCGGGTCATGGCCCAAGAGGTCTGGACCCTGGCCCAGGCCCGGGAGCGGCTCGCCCAACGACTCCGGATCGCCGTCCGCCTCGTCGGGGCCCCGCCCTCGGCCCCGGAGCGCTTGGCCGCCCTCTTCCAAGAATACGCCGGGACCACGGTCGTCGAGCTGGAACTCCGCAAGCCTGGTAAGTTCACTGCCGTCGTCCGACTCCCCCATCGCGTCCGGGTCCACGAGGACCTGCTCCGCCAGCTCCGGGACCTCTTCGGCCCCGACAGCGTCCAGGTCGTTTAAAAAAAGCCGTTTAGCCCGTGAGAAGCCTGACGGAGCCAGCCCTTTGGATGGGCCCGGGTCACGAGAATAGCTCGACCAGTGGGATCTGGAGTCCCGGTAAGACGTCTTCCCCGTCGAGGCTCTCCGGCTCTCGCAGGAGACGGGCAGACCCATCTGCTCGATAGACCGTCACCGTCCTGGCCTGGGGCGCGACGACCCAGACCAAGCGAGCCCCGGCTTCCAGGTAATCCCGAATCTTTTGTTGAACATCCAAAGGGTTGTCTGTCGGAGAAAGGACCTCGACGGCCAGGTCGGGCGCACCCTGGAAAAAACCCACCGGGACTTGACCCTCCGGCAATCTCGGGCTGGAGATAAACGCTACATCGGATGCCCGCACCCGGTCGGGATCGTGGGGGAGATTCAGCACGAAGCCTACATCCCCTACGAGTACCTCACCGCCCCCGTGCTGTTCCACGTGCTCGGCCAGATAACGGGCCACCTTCAAAGTGATCTTGCCATGGACGCCTCCGACCGGGGCCATCTCGATGACCTCCCCGTCGACCAGTTCCCGCCGGACGTCCCCTTCGCCCAGCCGCCAAAGGTCTTGAGCCGTGAGACGAGTCTTAGTAACCATACATGTACTGCCCCATGGGACGGTCTCACCTTCATTATACCCCAATGCCCTCCACGCTCGCGTCTTTGTACGTCCGGCCCTCGGGATACGAATCCCCTCTTCGTGAGAAGCCGCCGCCTCTCCATCAGGTAGCCAAACGGCCAGGTCCATCACCCGGACTCCGGGCACTCCAGCCGGAGGATGGTCTCGACGGCGATCGGCTCGAAGGCCACTGTGCGCCGCTCCGTGTGGCCGTCGGCAAAGACGAGCTCGAACTCCGTCCAGGGGTGGTCACAGCACTTGGCCGACTCGCCCTCGTCCCGTAAGACCTGGACCTGACGGACGAACTCTTCGACGACCGAGGCCCCGACCCGTCGGACGACCTCCCGGCACGGGCATCGGTCCTCAAACCCGGCCCGGGGTTCACACACGTAGTGGACCCAGTAGTCCCCGTCCGTCGTCCTCACGATGGTCACGTCCTTACGGTAGTGAAGGCCTATGATGGACTCCCCTTCGACGTGGACCCGCCCCGACCGAAGGGTCGAGGCCGCTTCCGAACACGCAAAGCCCAGGACCCCCAGGACGCCCCCGATCCCGAGACCCAGGCCGATGAGAACTTCCCAACCCAGCCTCATGGACGCCCTCCGATCCGAAAAACGCGTCATTTACATGGTGGTATACTCTTTATACTTGCCAAACCATTGTTGCAGAACCGTCCGGAACTTTTGAAAGGCCGGGTCTCGGCATTGCTCGAAAGAGGCTTGTTCGGCCAACTGCTGATACAGGGCCGAGGAACGGGGAATCCGCTTTTCCCATAAGACCTTTTCCACCGCCTCCTTAGGCCGCTTCGGTTTGCGGCCCGACCCTCCCCCGTACTTGGTTATGACCGAATTCCAAAGCGCTGGATCACCCTCGGCCAAGATGTCCACGACTTGGGGAGACTCGACAAACATCCATATCTCCAATTCGGGGTCCAAGACGATGACGGCGGAGCGGTCCTTCCAGCCGTTTTGGTCCAATTGTTTCTGCACGAGATCCTGTAGCTCTTGCACCTTCTTCCCTTCGTCCCCACACCCTTCCCGGTCAAACATCACCAGGGCGTATCGGTGACTCGACAGACAGGAACGCAGGAAATCCGCAGCATTTCGACGCACGCCGGGATCCCGACGGGGATGGACGATGACATCGAACTGGAGGGGACAAATGCCCAGCGCTTCAGGCCGGGCCAGTAAACCCCGGACGACCATCTCCATGTTTTTATCAGCGACCAGGACGATGAGATCTCGCATCACCCCAAGACCCCGCTGGCCAGGAGGTCGCCCAGCAGGACTTCTCGACGCCACTCTTGGAGCCGGGGGTGACGGTCGCCTCGGACGATGTCGGTGGCGCCGGTCTCCGTCCGGGCGAAACACAGGAGGTCTTCTAATCGGGCCAGATTCAGCAGGACCGGCGAATGGGTCGCACATAGAACCTGAGCCCCGTATACGGACGAGAGGGATTGATAGAGGGCCTCGACAGCCCGAGGATGGATGCCGTTTTCAGGCTCCTCGATGAGGTACACGCTGTCTGACTCCGGCAAATAGGCCAGTAGGGTAAGGGCGAAGAACCGCAGGGTCCCATCGGAGAGGAGCCATGACGGAAGCTTCAGGCCTGAACAGAATTCGACCTCGATGTACCAATGCCGATCCTCTTCTCGTTCCTTCGGGGAGACCGCCTTCACGTCCGGGAGAACCGTCCGAACATGGGCAACCCATCGCTCCCACTGCCGAGGAGACCGCTTTCGAAAGTGTCGAAGGACGATCGGTAGATTGGAACCATCTGGCTGGAACGTCACCGGCGCATCAGGCGGACAGGACGACCGCATCCGCCGACTGTGGAGTTGAAGGAGTTGGATGCCCTCCAAGAGGACTCGACGGGCCCAGACGGTCGCCCCGAATCGGTCCTCTTCCTCAGGCACGAGGTTCAGGCCGGCTTTTCCTGAGGACGGACGAAGGGCAAAGTTCCAGTCCGTCGTCTCCGAACGGATGTAGACCCGACCCTCCGACGTGCGGGCCATGACCTTCCGCCAGCCTGGCGGGGTCCGCTGGCCTGGTCTGATCACGATAGTTGCCGGTGGCCGAAAATCATGAGGGAAGGGCAGAGTCTGAAGCCTAGGCTCTTCCCTCTGGAGTCCTACCGATTCCTTTAAAAGCCAGAAGTTTTCTACCAACAGTCCTACGCTTCCGTCCTTCTGCCGACCGATGCGGACCTCATAGCGCGCGTATTCCTGTCCACTAAGCCGTTCAGCCAGCTTATCCGGCAGTCGCAACTCGACGGCCAGCTCGAAGGCCTGGCCCTCTCGATTCCAAAGAAGCTCTTCCAACCGCCGCGCCCGTTCCCGGACGGCGGGTTCGACGCCTTGCGCCAGCAAGTCTCGCAAAAAGGCCAGCACGTCCAGAAATGTGCTCTTCCCACTGGCATTAGGCCCGACGAGAATCTGAAAGGGCCCGAGCGACTGTCGGACGTAGCGCAAACACTTGTACCACTTGGCTTCGATCCGAGTGATCATCCCGTCCCGACCCCCACCGGCTAACGCCTCATAGCGTGTAGGGCACCGAACAACCTCTCCTCTCCCTGCAGGAGAGGGGGCCAGGGGTGAGGACCCTCACCCTACCCTCTCCCACAGGGAGAGAGTTTTGTGAGGAGCTCTTCGTGGGTGGTGAGGACGACCCGCCGGGTCGCCTCTACCCAGAGTACTGGATATGACCCCAAAGTGGCAAGATGGACGCACGAAGATGTCCCTTACGTCAGGCCCCAGTACAGTGAATTCGCCTAAGGGCGCAATGGCCGTAGGGCCATCAGGGCATCCGACAGTCAGAGAGGAGAAGTCCACCGACAGGCGTACGTCGGGAATGTAAGGGCGGGATTTCCCCCAATCCTCTCCGAGGGCATTATTACAGCTAAAGGGGAAGGTATGCGTCGGGAGAGGGGTTATTGCAGTGTTAGAGGGCGTTCCGACCACTTACGGGGAGTAGAGCCAGAAGGCGCGGCTACGAGACTGCCAGCGGCGGGCCTGGCGGTCGTACCGGTCGAGTAAGGTCCACAGGAGGGCGAACGGGTCGGCGGACCCGGCTTCGATAGATGGTCGACTGGCCGTCCCCCCACGCCGGCCCTCTCCCCGACGGGGCGAGGGGACCGAAGAAGTCGGGGCCGCCTTTTGAGCGGCGGACGGGCGGTTTCCGGACGGCCGGCCCGGGACGTCCGGGAGGGCCTCGATGGTTTCTCGGATGGCTGACGTTCCACATAGGAGGTCGAAGGCCAGGCGGTCGGCGACGAATTCGTAGGGCTCTGTCCGCCATCGGAAGGTCTCAGGGTACATCCACCGAAGCGTGGCGACGACAGCGACGCCTGTCCGGAAGGGCCGAAACCGCCGGACGTCCGTCACATGGACGAAGACGCCTCCGCAGACCTGGCCCGCATATTTATGGAATTGAGGCCGAAAGGCCGTCGGCTGAAAGCGTACGCCCGGCAGGCCGAGGGCATTCAGGCTTTCGGCCAACTCGACGGGATGGACCCAGGGCGCCCCGAACTGCTCAAAGGGGCGGGTCGTCCCCCGCCCCTCCGAGACGTTCGTCCCCTCGAGCAGACACATCCCGGGATACACGAGAGCCGCCGTCCACTGGGGCATGTTAGGGGAAGGGTTCACCCAGCGGCGGCCCGTGTCGGGCCACAGGAACCGGCGCCGCCAGCCCTGAAGCGGCACGACGTGGAGGTCGACCGAAAGGCCCCGCTCGGTCCCATACAGGCGGGCGAATTCCCCGACCGTCAGGCCATGCCGGACGGGGACGGCATGAGGGCCGACGAACGACCGGTAGGCCGGCTCGAGGACGGGACCCTCGACGACCATCCCCCCGAGGGGGTTCGGTCGGTCAAGGACGACGACCCGGCAGTCAGTCCCGGCGACGGCATCGAGGACGTGGGCGAGCGTCGAGATGAACGTGTAGTAGCGGCTTCCGACGTCCTGCATGTCGAAGACGACGGCGTCTACGTCCCGCAGGAGGTCCACCGGGGGTCGGAGACGACCCTCCCGGTACAGGCTGTAGACGGGCCGGCCGACCCAGGGGTCGGGGGCGTCGCCGACGGTCTCCATGTCCTGGAAGATGCCCCAGAAGCCGTGTTCGGCACCCCAGAGGGCGACGAGCCGCCATCCGTCTTCGACCCGGAGGTAGTCGAGGGCCATCCGACCGTGGCGGTCAACGGCGGCCGGGTGGCTGAGGAGTGCCACGCGGCGGCCCCGGATCAGGGGTTCCCACCGGTCCGGGCGTTCCAGGCCGAGGCGCATGGGGGGTTCGGTGTTGGGTGCTGGACGTTGGGGACTTATACCCAGCACCCAGCCTACCGTTCGACACAGTAGCGGGGAGCGCCTATAATTTCAAGCGGACCCCCGGAGAGGTGTCCGAGCGGTCGAAGGAGCACGGCTGGAAACCGTGTACCCGCCGCAAGGCGGGTCGTGGGTTCAAATCCCACCCTCTCCGCCACGGCGTCGGCCCGGGGGTATGGGTCCCGTGCGATGACGGCCCGTGAACCCCGCCAGGCCCGGAAGGGAGCAACGGTAAGCGGTGTCCGGCATGCGCCGCGGGGGCGCCTGTACCCCCTTGCCGCCGCCGGCGGAATGGGATTCCAGATTGATTGCGAATTGCGAATGGAGAATGAGAGGGGCCCCGGACGCTGATCCGCATCCCGTACCCTTAACACGACTGCTCGGGTCGTGGAAACCCGTATGGATTTAGCCCTTCAGACTCATCGAGAAAGACGATTTTTCAAGCTTTGGCAGTAAGGCAATAAGGCAGTAGGGCAGATAGGCCAGGGAGCAGGAAAAACCCGTCGCCGCTCTGGGACCTTGCACCCGAGACCTGGGACTCTGCTTGAAAAATCGTGTTTTTCGGCCGATGGGGAGTGTGAGTCTGACGCCATTTTCTCAAACCGAACGGCTTTGTTCATTTCCAATCCGCAATTCGTAATTCGAAATCCGAAATCTGCTTGGGGGGTTCGGCCTTGGTGAGCGTTCCGACCACGACGTCGCTGGCGCTCCGATGGCGGCCTCAGTCCTTTGACCAGGTCATCGGCCAGCGGCATGTCGTTCAGACGCTCAAGCACGCCGTCGAGAAGGGCCGGGTCGCCCAGTGTTACCTCTTCTCGGGCCCCCGGGGGGCCGGCAAGACGAGCCTGGCCCGCATCTTGGCCAAGTCGCTGAACTGCGAGCGGGGCCCGACGGTTCAGCCCTGCCAGACGTGCGTCGCCTGTGTCGAGATCGCCCAGGGTCGTTCGCCCGACGTCTTGGAGATCGACGGGGCCTCCAACCGGGGGATCAACGAAATCCGCAATCTCCAGGAGATTCTGCGCTACCGCCCTCTCCGCGGCCGTTACAAGGTCGTCATCATCGACGAAGTCCACATGCTGACGCAGGAGGCCTTCAACGCCCTCCTGAAGACCCTCGAGGAGCCGCCGCCCCACGTCGTCTTCGTCCTGGCGACGACGGAATTCCGGAAGGTCCCCCTCACGATCGTCAGCCGCTGTCAGCAGATGGAGTTTCACCGCATCAACGAGGACGACATCTACCGGCGGCTCATCTTCATCTGCGACAGCGAGGGGATCGAGGCCGAGGCCGAGGCGCTTCGGCTCCTCGCCCGGGCCGCCGACGGGTCGCTCCGGGACGCCATCAGCCTGCTGGACCAGGCTCGGACGTACGCCGAAGGTCCCATCACGGCGGCGGCCGTCGCCGAGATCCTGGGCCTTGCCGAGCCGGGCAAGGTCCTTCGTCTGGCCCGGTGGCTCGCCCTCGGCCAGACGGGCGAGGCCCTGACGTATTTCCACGAACTGATCCGGGAGGGCTACGACCTGAAGAACATCATCGACGAACTGCTGGCCTTCTTCCGGACCCTCCTGTGGGCCCGCTTGAAGACCGACGAGCCCGTCGCCGTCGCCCGGGACAAGGACACGCAGGCTTTGATCGACGAGCTCCTGCCGGTCCTCCGGGAGGAGGACGTCCTCCGCATCTGTCAGCAACTCCTGGAATGCGCCGAGCGTCTGCGGTACAGCGAACTCCCCCTTCTGCAGGCCGAGATGGCCCTGGCCCGCATCTGTCAGCTCCCCCGGCTCGTCGAGCTCGAAAAGCTCTTGGACATGTGGGTCCAGGGTCGGCCCTGGCAGTGGAATCCAGAGGCCCCGGCCGTCCCGATCCAGGCACCGACCGCTGAGGCCGAGGCGGCTACCGCCACGCCGACGCCCTTGACCCGTCCGAAGACGGGCCCGACACT
>JAUQPV010000067.1 GCA_030550225.1 Acidobacteriota bacterium
GACCCAGGCCCGTCACGTCTTGCCCTGCGCTACGGGCTTGAACCAGCACATGGGCTCCCAGGCTTCCCAGGCGGTCCACGCGATGGACCGGGTCGTTCGGATTGGTCGAGGTCTGGGTCTACGTTTCTTCATCGATAGCCGGACGACGGCCCGGTCTCACCTCTGCGATGCGGCAGACCGTCTCGGGGTTCCTTGCTTGCGGCGGACCTTCTTCTTCGATGCGGAAGCCCTGCCAGAAGAACTGCCCGAGCGGTGGCGACAGGTCATCGCCCGTGCCCGTCGGTCGACTCGACCCATCATCGTCATCGCCCATCCGTATCCGGCTACGTTAGCGTTTTTAGACGGGCTCTTTCGGACGGGCGCCTGGCGGGCCGTCGACTGGCGGCGACCCTCGGAGGTTCTCGGGATCGCCGTCCATCGGGCGGACCTCCGGGTCGGCTCCGGAGTCAGCCCATGAAGCGCATCGGTAGCGTGAGTTCGGGCATTCGGCAGTTCGGGCATTCGGCAGTTCGGCAGTTGGGCAGTTCGGGAATTGGGCAGATGGGTAGTTCGGCAGTTGGGCCATCGGGCCGTCCGGACACCCATGCCCGTTCCTTATCCCCTATCCCGCATCCTGCATCCCCGATTCGCAATTCGCGATCCGCACTTCGCAATCCCATCTTCGTCGCTTTCCTCCTGCTCTTTCCCTTCCTCTCCGCCTGCCGGACGGCTCGACCCCCGGGATACCCCCAGACGGCGCCGCCGGAGACTCGAAGGAAAGAGACCCTGCCCGCTTCGATGATTCGGGTCGGCCTCCTCGAGACGGCCGATCCTGTCGAGGTCCAATGCCCGCAGGGATGTAAGGTCATGCAAGGCCCTTCCGAGGTTCGACATCTGGGGAAGGACGAGACCTTACGGGTCATCCCCATCCTGCAGGACTCGGACGGCGCCTCTACGACACCCGCTGGCATCTGGATTCAGGTCGCCGCCCTCCAGGACCGGTCTCAAGCAGAGGCCCTCCGGGATCGGCTCCGTCAGCAGTTTCCCGAAGGGCCCGGCTGGCACGTCGAGGCCTTCCGAGACCGGTGGCGGGTTCGGGCCGGACCCTGGACGGACGAAGCTACCGCCCGGGCATTCCTTCGGCGTCTCCAACAGGACGGCTATGAGGGTTGGCTGGACCGAGGGAACGCGGTGTCGGCTCGCCGGACCCTCTCGGCCCTTCAGCTCGTCGCCAGCTCGTGGGTCGGGACCGTACCGGCCGACAGACCCTTGGAGATAACGGCCGACTCGGCTCTTACGTGGCGGGGCCAGCGCTACCCCGGGACCCTTCGGGTCATGCCCTTGCCCGACGGGAAGGTCGCCCTCGTGAACGTGCTTCCCCTGGAGCTGTACCTCGTCGGCGTGCTCGTTCAGGAGTTGAATCCCCAGAAGTTCCCGGTCTTGGAAGCCCTCAAGGCCCAGGCGGTCGCCGCCCGGACGTACGCGATCCGAAACCGCAACGGCTATGCGGCTCGGGGTTACGACATCTGCGCTACACCGGCCTGCCAGGTCTATGCGGGCGTGCCCGAACCCGAGCAGGCGCCCCTGGCCTACACGGCCGTCGCCGAGACCCGGGGCGAGGTCCTGACTTACGGGGGCGAGCCCATCCAGGCCTTTTATACGAGTACCTGCGGGGGTCACACGGACTCGGCCGAGTTCATCTTCCCACGGTTCGCAGCGCCCTACCTGCAAGGCGTCCCCTGTCCCGACGACGCCGGGGCGGCGGCGCAGACGGTCGAGGGCGCCCCGATGGCGGACCTATGGGCGTCCCCCTCGGTCGCCCGGGGCTTCGTCCCATGGGTCCACGAGGCCCGTCTCTGGCCTATCGACGGGACGCTCTCGGAGGCGGCCCGCTGGGAACGCTGGGCCGATATCTGGGCGAACCTCCTCCGCTCGCCAAGCCTCCCTGATGGAACCCCCCGTGCTTCCGACGGAGGCGATTCGCCCCGGCGGCCAGCCCCGTCCTCGATGAGGCCGCCGACTCGCCGCCAGCTCCTCCAAGCGCTTGGCCGTCCGCTCCAGGACCCCCGTTGGGACGACCTCCTCCTGCCGAGTGACACGCGGGTCCTGGACCGCCTGGCCCAGGGCCTCCAAGGCGACCTGGACGGCGACTTTCGCCGGGGGCTCTTGTGGCTCCTCCTGATGGCGCCCGACATAGCGGCCCGTTGGTTGGACGGCGGTGTGGACTGGCAGAAGCCGGTGCGTTTCGACGAATGGCTCTCTGTCTACGGCCGGTGGCGATCATTCCAGGCCCCCCCGGACGTGTCCGAGGCGGTCGTCTTAGACGTCCGGGACGGCCGCCTCCGGCTCCAGGACCCCAGCGGCCGGCTGTGGGACGTCGCCTGGGGACCCTTCACGGTCGTCCTTCAGCGCTGGGGCGACACCTGGCTCGGCGGGTGGGCCCTCCTCGGACCCGGCGACCGGCTCCAGGTGGTCGTCCATGGGGACCATCTGGATTACATCGAGAGCTCGCGTCCGACGGGGTGGGTCGGGACGGCGGACCGGAACTCGCTGTACGCCTGGTGGACGGTCGAGCTGGACGGCCCGGAGGTCGTCCGGCGGCTTCGGTCGGCCTGTCCTGCATGGGAGGGGGACCTGCGACGAGTCATCCCCTTGCAGATAACACCCTACGGGCGGGTTGTCCACCTGCGGTTTGTGTCCTCCACGGGACAGACGTGTGAACTCCAGGGTCTCTCGATCCGGACCGTCTTGGGCTTGCGAGAATTGCGGTTCCGGGTATGGCCCGTCGTGGGTCCCGACGGGAACGTTCAGCGCCTCCTCATCGTCGGCCGGGGCTGGGGCCACGGGGTCGGCCTCTGCCAGACGGGTGCCTTCGGGATGGCCCTCCGGGGCCTCGACTACCGGGCCATCCTCCAGCACTACTATCCGGGCACCCGCATCGAACAGTTTGATACGGGATCGGGCAGATAAGCACCAGGGCAGGCACAAGGCCTGCCCCCACCTCAAGTCCCAGGGGCCGCCAGCTTGTAGCCGATTTTTCGGAGGAACTCGTAGCGCTTCTGCTGGTCGGCCTCTGTCTCGACGCCCCGGGACTTCAGCCCGTCGATGACGCCCAGGATACCCCGCCCCTGGTCCGTCTCGGCGATGATGACCTCGACGGGGTTTGCCGTGGCGCAGAAGATACGGCAGACCTCGGGGACCATCTTGACGGCGTTCAGGACGTTGATGGGGAAGGCATTCCGCAGGAAGATGATGAAAGCGTGGCCGCAGGCGAGGGCCAGAGCATTCTTCTTCGCCAGTTCGATCATTTCCTCGTCGTTGCCGGACCACCGAACGAGGGCCGGGCCCGACGATTCGCAAAAGGCCAAGCCAAAACGAATGCCAGGAAAAGCCCCGACGAGGGCCTCGTGGAGGTCTTCGACCGTCTTGATGAAGTGGGCCTGACCCAGGATAAAGTTCACCTCATCCGGCTTTTCGATGGGAACGACTTTTAACTCCATCGGCGACCTCCTCCCATGAGATGTCGGATGTAAGATTTACCAGATCCGTTCGCTTCGGGAAAGGGCTCACCCCATCGACGTGGCCCATCTGGGACGGACGCCGCCATGACTGGCGGCGTCAGGACAGGGGGACGCCAGCATGACTGCTGGCGTTCCGATGGGGGGACACCGGCATGACGGCCGGTTCCATAAGGAAGACACCGGCATGACGGCCGGTCCTTGAGGTCGACACCGGGATAACTCCCGGTTCCATGAGGATGACACCGCCATAACTGGCGGTGTTCGGATGAGGTAGACGCCGCCATGACTGGCGGCGTCAGGACAGGGGGACGCCAGCATGACTGCTGGCGTTCCGATGGGGGGACACCGGCATGACGGCCGGTGCTCCGAAGGGTGGGGGCGGAACAGCTCCCGGCCGACCTGCCCATCTGCCTTCTGCCGACTTCCCCAATCTTGCATCTTGTATCCTGCATCTTGTATCCTGCATCCGGAAGGGCTCGTCCCTTCGGCCGTGGAGAGGCGGATGACGGTACGCGTGCGCTTCGCCCCCAGTCCGACGGGCTATCTGCACGTCGGGGGGGCTCGGACGGCGTTGTTCAACTGGCTATTTGCCCGGAAACACGGTGGGGTGTTCCTCCTGCGGATTGAGGACACGGACGTCGAGCGGTCTTCGGCCGAAATGGTCGAAGGCATCCTCGAAGCTCTTCGGTGGTTGGGCCTCGATTGGGACGAGGGCCCCTACTATCAGTCCCAGCGGCTGGCTCTCTACCGGGAAGTAGCCCACGCCTTGTGGCGGCGGGGGTACGCCTACCCCTGCTTTTGCGACCCGGCCGTCCTGGAGCAGGAACGGGAAGCGGCTCGGGCGCAGGGCCGTCCTTGGAAGTATGACCGGCGGTGCGACCGTCTGGACCGGTCCGAGCAGGAGCGTCGGGTCCAGACGGGTCAGCCCTACGCCTTACGGTTTCGAGTCCCCGAGGACGTCACCCTGCGGTTTGAGGACAGCGTCCACGGGGCTGTCGAGTTTGCCCTCCGGGACGTCGAGGACTTCGTCCTCCTTCGGTCCGACGGTTATCCGACGTACCAATTGGCCGTCGTCGTCGACGACCACGACATGCGCATCACGCATGTCATTCGGGGCGATGACCACATCGCCAACACGCCAAAGCAAATCCTTATCTATCGGGCCATGGACTGGCCCCTCCCGGCCTTTGCCCACGTGCCCCTCATCTTGGGGCCTGACCGGTCCCGGCTCAGTAAACGGCATGGGGCCGTGTCCGTCCTGGCCTATCGGGACGAGGGCTACCTCCCAGAGGCCCTCCGGAATTACCTGGCCCTGTTAGGATGGTATCCCCCGGGGGGCCAGGAAATCCTCTCCTTAGAGGATATGGTCCGCCTGTTTGACCTCCGGGACGTCAACAAGGCGAATCCCATCTTTGACATCCAGAAGCTCCAGTGGATGAACGCCGAGTATATCCGTCAGCTCCCGGACGACGTGCTCCTCGAGCGGCTCCGGCCGTTTTTGGAACGCCGGGGTTGGTGGGCTGATGTGCAGGCCCACCCGGAACGGTACCGCCGCCGGGTCGGCCTTCTGAAGAGCCGCGCCCGGTTATTGACCGATTTTCTGACGATGGGCGAAGCCTTCTTCACGGAAGATTACACGATCGACCCCGATGCGGCCGCCCAGCGGTGGACCGACGCCCGTCTGCCGGCGTTGGTGGAGACGCTGGCCGGCCGCTTGGCAGAATTGACGGAATTTACCGCGCCGGCCATCGAGGCCACGGTCCGGGCGGTGGCCGAGCAGGCCTCGGTAAAGTCGGCCGTCCTGATTCACGCTGTTCGGGTCGCCCTGACGGGCCGCACGGTCGGCCCGGGCCTGTTTGAACTGATGGAGGTCCTGGGACAGGATACGGTCGTCCGGCGGCTCCGGCGGGTCTTGCCCCGACTTGGAGAGATGGCAGTAAGTCGGCAAGTGGGCCGATAGGCCGATGGGCCCGTCGGCCGACCTGCCTACCTTATCAGGGCCGTTCGGTTCATGAAAACCCGTATGGATTCAGCCTTTCCGACCCTTCGAAAAATCGGTGCTCGGTGCTGGGTGTTGGGTGTTAGGTCCCCTTTTTCAAGCACCCAACACCCATTCTGTCTGAAAAACCGTGCTTCCCGGGCGTTGGGCAAGGTTGTCCCGACGCCATTCTCTCGGGCCGAACGGCTCTGCTATGCTTGAAAAGTGGAGTCCCTCATGCTGGAGGGTCTGGTCGTCGCCGTGCTGGGTGCCAGTAGCGGTCTCGCCGAGGCGAGTCTTCAGGCCTTGGCCGAACGAGGCGCCCATCTCGTCCTGATGGGCCGCCGTCGAGAGGTCCTGGAAGAGCGGGCCCGACAGGTCCGGCAACGCTGGGACCGGCCTGTCCAAGTCGTCGTCGGGGACATTCAAGACGAAGAGACCTGGCATCGGCTCTGGGCGGCGATGATAGACCTCCCGGGCCGTCCTTTTGGGTGGGTGTGTTTGGTCGGGGACCCTGGCCGGCTCCCCGCCGACCAGTGGTCGGTCCCGAACCTGGCCCGGCTGTTTGCCGTTAATGCGGCGGCACCCCTGCTGGCCCTGCGGGACTGGGCCCGCCGGATGAAGGCGACCGGCCACGACGGCAATGCTGTCCTATTCGCCAGTATGCAGGCCGTGTATCCTATCGAAGATAGCCTGCCCTATGCCTTGGGAAAGGCCGCCCTCGTCCACGGGGCCCGTATCTTAGCGAAGGAGTTCGGGACGCCCCCGCCGATCCGGGTGAATGTCATCGCCCCGGGTGTCACGGAGGCCGGGATGGCCCTGACCAGCATCGCCCAAGGGAAGTACCGGCCTTATGTCGAACGGGGCGTCATCCCTCGCTATGGCCGCCCGGAAGACGTGGCCCGGGCCGTCGTCTTCCTGATGACGCCGGACCTCTACATGACGGGCCAGGTCCTCCTCCTGGACGGGGGACTCACCCTTCGTCGGGACCTCCGGCGGTAAAGGGCGAATAGTGCTTTGTCCATCTAAAAGTTTGTAGTAGCGCAATTTATTGCGCTTCTCGTGCGGCGACGCGGCGCCGCACTACGAACATCAAATCAAAAATGGATGAAGCAATCGCGAATAGCGGGTCGGAAAAATCCTATCCGCTCCTCGCCATCGCTCCCCCTCGAAGGACGGAAAAGCTCATCGAGGTGGCGTCGTTCCGACCGAGGGACCTTGTTGATCTTCTCGTGAAAGAGTCTTAAACTCAGGGTGAAATTGACTCATAGTCCCATGAGTCGATCCGGAGGTCGCGATGAGCGTGATGACGCCCAAGATGAAGCGGGTCTATGAGTACATCCTGCGTTTTTACGAACAGCACGGGTACGCTCCGACTTACCGGGACATCATGCGGGAGTTCGGTTTTACGTCGGCAGCCTCCGCTCACAAGTACGTCTACCGGCTGGCTCGCGAGGGCTTCCTGCGGCGCTTGCCCCGCCGGCATCGGGGCATCGAGCTGGTGCCTTCCCCTGGCTGGGCCGAGGGTGGGGTCGTTCACCTTCCCATGCTGGGCTACATCGCCGCCGGTCATCCTATCGAAAAGATCATGACCCAAGAGACGGTCCCCGTCCCCCAACTGATGATCGGTCACAAGCGGGCTTACGTCCTGCGTGTGCGGGGCAACTCTATGATCGAGGACCACATCCTGGACGGGGATTACATCATCGTCGAGGATCGGCCGGTGGCCCATAACGGCGAGATCGTCGTCGCCGAAGTCGACGGCGAGGTGACATTGAAACGCTTTTACACCCGGGGTGGCCACGTCGTCCTTCAGCCAGCCAACTCGGAGATGGCGCCCCTGGTCCTACCGCCTGAGAAGGTCCGCATCCACGGCATCGCCATCGGCCTCCTCCGACGCCTGTAGGGCAAAGAGCGAAGAGCAAAGTGCATAGAGTATAGGGTTTTTTGCTCTTTGCCCTTATGAGGGGGAGGTACCCATCCATGGGCATTACGTATATCGAAGGCGTCGTCACGGGCCCGACGGGAAAGGAAGCGACGGTCCGATTTCTTGTCGATAGCGGCGTGACTTACACGCTTCTGCCCGTTTGGGGATTCGGCCCATGGGCGGAGGCGCGCTTTGCTGTTCGCTACTCGCTACAAAACGCGGGTGAGGTACTTCCGCAGGGCCTCGTTGAACGCCTCGGGTCGTTCCATATTGGCCAGGTGGGCGGCTTCCGGGAGGACGACCAGGTCGGCCTGGAGGATCCGCTCAGCCATGGCTTGGGCCTCGGTTGGGGGCGTGAGGGGGTCCTCGGCCCCGACGATGACGAGGACCGGGAAGTCCATCCGGGCGAGTAGGTCCGTCGAGTCCGGGCGGTCGGCCATCGCCCACAGGGCTTGGATGGCCCCGATGGGAGAGGCCATCCGCATCAATCGTTCGGCTTCCTGAATGACGGCCGGCCGCTCGGTCCGGGTGCGGGACGTAAAGAACTTGTCGATATGGGCCTCGACGAGGGGTTCGACAGACCGGGCCCGGCGGGTCGCCTCGATGAGCTGAAAACGGCGTTCCCGAGCCGCTTCCGTGTCGGCCGTGGCCCGCGTGTCGGCCAGGACGAGGCCGCGGAACCGGTCCGGGGCCTGACGGTACAGGGCCAGGGCCACATACCCGCCCATGCTGAGGCCCACGAATACCGCCTGGGGGACGCCCAGGGCTTCCAAGGCGTCCAGGACGTATCGGGCGTAGTCGTCGATCGTCGGTGGGAATGGCCACGGCGGGACATCCCCAAAGCCGGGATAGTCCAGGGCCACGCAGGGAATCCCCGACTCGGCCAGGGCCTCGACCTGGGGTCGCCACATCCGGCGGTTCATGGGAAACGCATGGAGGAATACGACAGCCGGCCCATGGAGGGCGACGTCCAAACCGGTCGATAAGGAATGAGTCAGCATGGATAGACCTCAATGGTAAGATTTGGTCTCGGGCCCCGGGTGCCGGGTCCCAGAAAAGGGCTCCAGATTTAATAGAGTCGTTCGGCCCGTGAGAATGGGGTCGGGACGGCCTTTTCCATGCCCGGGAAGCACGGTTTTTCAGACAGAATGGGTGTTGGGTGTTGGGTGCTGGGTGCTTGAAAAAGGGACCTAACACCCAACACCCGGCACCGAGCACCGATTTTTCGAAGGGTCGGAAAAGCTGAATCTATACGGGTTTTCACGAACTGAACGGCCCTGTTAAGTGACTCTGACTGTTTGTCAGGACCGGACACCTGGCCCCTGAGCCCCCTGTCGCGATGCCTCTTGTAAAGACCGGGGGGACAGGACTATTATAATATAGGCTCCTGAAGGACTCATCGTACTTTACGGTCGGGACGTGGCGCAGCTTGGTAGCGCATGGCGTTCGGGACGCCAGGGTCGGAGGTTCGAATCCTCTCGTCCCGACCATTCCGACATGGGTGTTGGGTCTTGGGTGCTGGGTGGGGGTTTCCCTCAGTACCGAATACCCAACACCGAACACCGATTCTGCAGTTCGGCCGTTCGGCAATGAACGAATCGGCAGTCGGGCTAACTGTGAAGAGTCGGGGGATGGGTTGACCCCATTCCTCCGCTCTTCCCTTTTGTTTTTTTATTTTTAGAAGGCCGAAGGCCCGAAGCCGAGCGTGGGTTTGGGATGATCATCCAATGCCCTACATGCCGGCGGAAGTATCAATTTGATGAGTCGCGGCTGACCGGCCGCCTGGAAGTCAAGTTCCGCTGTCCGGCATGTGGGACCGTCTTCAGTGCGAAGAATCCGACCCTCATCCCCCAGGCCCCCACGGCGGTCCATACGCCGAATCCTTTCCGTCAGGAGGTCCCGGAGGCCGGAGAGGCCACCTTACTGAGCACAGCCCAGAGCCGGGACCTGGCCCTCCCGGAGGACCGCCGCCTCGCCTTGGCCGTCCTACGGGGCGAAGAAGTCGGTCGAGTCTACCCCATCGACCGCCCGCGCATGACGATTGGCCGAAAGGACGCCGATATCGTGATTCCCGACCTGGAAGTCTCCCGTCTGCATGCCGTCATCGAGGTCTACAAGGACCGTGTCGTGCTAAAGGACTTAGGAAGTACGAACGGGACCTATGTGGACGAGAAGCCGATTAAGACAGCTTATCTCCAGGACCGCAGTGAGTTTCGGGTCGGGAGCACCGTCTTGATGCTGATCGTCACGCCCGTCGAGGAGGCCGCCGGCTGAGTCACGGCCGGATGGCTTACGTCGGAATCCGTCGCAGCTCCCGGAGCAAGCGTCGAACGATGGGGCGGGGCGCGCTGTCCTGTAAGAGCTGAAGGACCTCGGATGGGTGAAGCCGTGGGATCAACTGGGCGGCGACGTGGACCGGCGTGTGGGGATGCCGCAGGAGGGCTATCCGGACGGCTGGTCGGTTGCACCACTGGGGTAGGGCCGCCAGGGCTCGGATGAATTCGACGGGCAGTTGAGGTGCCTGAAGTAGGGCCAGGAGGTCTTCCTCGACGAGACGCGGATTCCGGAGCAGGTTCAGTAAGACGCCGGCCTCTCGGCGGGTATTCCGGATGTGGATGATGAGGTTCCGAGAAGCGATCTTGGCCAGGGCCATCTTCTCGCCGACGGCCATCTCTTCCAGCTTTTGGATGATCAGCCGCTCGGCCATCTGACGGATACGGGGGTCGACCCGGGGATTGAGGGCCACCTGCGCCAGGTCGTACCAGAACAGCTCGTAGATGACCTGACTGCTGATGGCATACGGTGTCGCCCGGCAGTGGACCAGGGCGGCCTTGACCCGGTAGTGCCGGAGCCACCGGCTGTCGGCATAGACCCGTTCGACCACAGCCGGCGTCACCCGGGGACTCCGCAGGATGGCGAGCACGTGGAAGGGCTCACAGGCCGGATTCTCCAGGACGGCCAGGAGGACTTCTTCCGTCGCCTGCTGGATGACGACCCAGAGCTTTTCTGCCGGGGCCGTACGGGCTGTATGCAGGAGTTGCGCGCGGTCTGGCATCCCATGGCCCTTTAAGGGGAATCCCATAAGGCCGTAGGGCAGTAAGGCGTCTGGACGGGAACTCCAAATGGTTCCTACCGACTCATGGCCGCTGCCTTATGGCCCCCGACTTTGGGGTCCAGCCGGGTCTGCCTTACAATCATAACACAAAGACAGGAAGTGAAGGCAGGTAG
>JAUQPV010000068.1 GCA_030550225.1 Acidobacteriota bacterium
CTCCAGGGGGGAATGGACCAGGGTCCGATACCACCAAGTCGTCCCACTGTCGGGCTCGACGACCACGATGCCCCACACGAAGGTTCCATGCCAGGGCAGACGGTTCTCGACCCGCAGGGTGCCGCCTTCGGGGAGTTTCCGCTGTTCGGCCCGGGAGTCCCGGAGGGAACCCACGCGGCCTTGGGAGTCGCCGTCAAAGGTGATACTGAAGATGTCCAGCTTTTTTCCCTTCCACTCGGGTTGGAACTCGGCGTCGAACCAGACGAGGCGCTCCTCGGTCGAGATGCGCCCGCCCGGCCGGCCGTTTAGGGGAAGCCATCGGGCATGGGCCGGTCGGGCCGTCAGGTTCTCGACGCCCCGGTAAATCAACTGGATCGCGTAAGACAAGCGCTCTTCAGGCGTGAAGTCCCGGTAGGGTCGGGGGTCCCGGAACCCCCGAAGACTCCACAGCCGCACGCCGGGCCGGAGAAGGCGAACCTCGACCTTGTGGAACTTCCCCTTGTACTCACGATTGCGCAGGTAGATCCCCGCCTCATAGTAAGCCGCCGTCCACTGGCTGATCTGCTGGCGGATATGCGCCTCCTGCGTCCCCTCCACGTAGAGGCCGCTGGTGACCCGGGCGATATGCCGTAAAGAATTTTCTCCACTCAAGGGGGCACTGGCCTCCGTCAGGTATCCTTCCGGGTTGACGACCATCACCATGACACCGGCCTCGGCCAAAGCCCGGCCGGCCTCCTCAAAGTCCTGATGGAGGACAAACGAAGAGCCCAGGCGGTCGTCCTGGCCATAGAGCTGGGGGAACTGGCCGGGCACGATGGGCTGTTCGACAGGCTCGGCATAGGCGGCCGCAAAGTAGACGTTGTTTCGGACGCCCTGGGAGAAATAGATCAGGAGCTTCGGGCCTTGAACAGGGCGTAACGAGGCCGCCAACTGCTTGAGCGTCGCCGCCAGTCGCTGGGCGACGTCCCGGTATGTCCACTGGTTGAATGTCTGGGCTTCCCGAACGTAGTCTTCCAGCTCTGACGAGATAGAGATATTGCTCTCGACGTTCCGACCCTCTTCAGAGGGAAAATCTACGTCCGGGGAGGGGGCTCGCTCGATACCCCGTCTCAGCCCCAGCGACCCCTGAAGACGGTTGCAGACTCGGTCCCGACCTGAGACGGGGCCCCACAACCGTTGCAAGCCCTTCGTGCCACTGAAGACCAGCAGGTAGACCAGGTCGCTATCCAAAATTCGTTCACAGGTCTGGAGAGAAACTTCCCTCGAGATCCGGAATCCCCGGGGGGACGAGAAAGCCAGGTCAAAGAGGAGTAAAACGTGCCGCCGGGAGGGATTTGCCCCCGGCCGGAGCTTTCCGGCCGTGTCCGATAAGGGCTGGTGCTCGACCGATGAGTCACTGCCGGAGGCCTCCGGTCTATCCGAGTCTCCGGATGCCTCTTGGACGAAGGTATACCGGTCCAGGTG
This sequence comes from Acidobacteriota bacterium, assembly GCA_030550225.1. Lineage (GTDB taxonomy): Bacteria > Acidobacteriota > HRBIN11 > HRBIN11 > HRBIN11 > HRBIN11. Next base: position 1,465 of record JAUQPV010000068.1, read on the forward strand.
ACCGATAGGATAGGGCTTACCATCGACGAGGACTTGGACTTCTTCCGGCTTCAGGTCCAGGACAGGCTGACCCGACTCGTCGACGACGTAGAAGGGGATGATCTGGAGATGGACCTCGACCGTTTCCTCGCCCCGTGGGGTGGGTGGTGCCTGACCCCAGAGAAGCCCGACGGTCCCGAACCAGCAGGCAAGGGCGGCCCACCATTGCCGCATGGCCACCTCCGGTGGCGGAGTGATCCAGAATACAGGATGCAAGAGGCGAGATGCAAGAGAAGGGGACCCAGGACCACAGACCACGGTCACTCCAGGTACAGGCGGCTGAGGAGACCCTTTTCCCGGACGCGGTGGAGCATCCATCCGAAGAAGGCGGCCCCGCCGATCAGGTAAAGTCCGTTCATCCCGACGGCTATCGCCAGAATCTCCAAGTCCAGACGGCCGGCCTGGAGGACGGTCCGCATGCCCTCAAATACGTATGTCGATGGCATGAGATAGGCGACTGTCTGAAGCCATCGAGGAAGGACCTCGACGGGATAAAAAACGGCCGAGAAGGGCTGGATCAGGAAGGGGATCCCCCAGATGAGGGCCTCGGCGGCGTGCCCGAATCGCAGGGCCAGGCCCGTCGTGAACATCCCGACGGCCCACCCAAACAGGAGGAGGATCGAGAAAAAGGGGACTAATGCCCACCCCATGGCCAGGACGTTAAATGCATACAGTCCGTACGCCAAAACGCCCAGGACGACCATCACGGCGAGGGCCTTCAAGACGCCCACGATGCACGTAGCGATCATAATCTCCAGAATACTCACGGGGGCGATGAAGACATTCATGATGTTGCGGACCCAGATTTCCTCGCTCAGCGACAGCGTGATGGCCTGCTGGGACCGGTATAGGAGGTCCCAAAAGATCATGCCGCCGATGAGGAATACGACCGTCTGAGGGAGCGCCATCCTTTGGAGATAGTCCGTCACGAACCCCCATACCAGAAGGTTCATGACGGGCCAGAAGAAGATGTCCCCGATGCGGGTGACGCTCCGCCGGTACAAGTACAGATGCCGCAGGACGAGAGCATAAATTCGAAGCCCCATCAGTCGGCCTCTGTGACCTCAGCCACGTCGTGGAGGCGTCCGTCCCGGGCGATGACGATGAAGGCGTCCTCGAGGGACCGGGCCCGGGCTCGGATTTGGATCTCGGCCGGTGTGCCCTGGGCGACCGCCCGACCCCGGGCGAGGAATAGGACGCGGTCGCACATGAGCTCGACCTCTCGCATATTGTGGGACGTAAAGACCATCGTGATCCCGCGGGTCTGTTGAATCTGACGCAGGATATCCCGGACTCGAGCGGCGACCTCGGGGTCCAGGCTGGCCGTCGGCTCGTCCAGGAAAAGGACCTCCGGGTCGTTGAGGAGAGCCTTGCATAGGTTCAGTCGGGTGATCTGACCCGAGGACAGCGTGCCTGTGACCCGCCAGGCCAGGTGGGCAAGGTCCAGGAGCTCCATGAGTTCTTCGATCTTGGCCCGGGGCTTTCGAATCCCATAAAGTCGGGCGAATACGTTCAAGTTTTCCCACACCGTCAAGTTCGTCGGAAGAGACACGTAGGTCGCCGCCAGGTTGACCCGTCGCAAGATAGCTCGACGGTGCCTCTGGAGGTCCAGGCCGAAGACCCGGATCGTGCCGGCGGTCGGCGTAGTCAGGCCCAGCATAAGCTGGATCGTCGTCGTCTTCCCGGCCCCGTTGGGGCCCAGGAGACCGAAGACCTCGCCCCGGCGAATCGAGAAGGACAGGTCCTCGACGGCGGTGACGTTCCCGAAGCGCTTTGTCAGGCCGTCGACCTCGATGACCCATTCGTCCGCCATGGATGAAACCTCGCGACGGTGTGACGGCGTGACAAAGTCAGGAAAAGACCTGGAGCTGAAATCAAATGTTCCAGATTCGACTCCATCCCCTTGTCACGTCATCGCACCGTCACGCCATCATGTCGTCCCGGATCCGCGCGTCTTGTGCCGCCACTCGTCCAAGATGTCGGCCAGGGTCTGCTGAAGGGTATAGGTGGGTGTCCACCCCGTATGGGCCCGGATCTTGGCAGGGTCACCGACCAGGACCGGGATGTCGACCCGGCGGTACCGGCCTGGGTCGGTCTCGACGCGGATCGGGACGGTCGCCATATTAAGGAGCTGCTGAAGGAGGTCCCGAATGGAGACGCCCCGACCTGAACAGACGTTGTAAGCTTCGCCGGGTCGGCCTCGTTCGATCAGGAGACGGTACGCCCGAGCGATGTCTCGGACGTCGGTGAAGTCTCGGACGGCCTCGACATTCCCGACACGGAGGACAGGTTCAGCCTGACCAGCCTCGATGCGGGCGATCTGCGAGGCAAAGTCAGCACAGACGAACCCGACATGCTGGCCGGGGCCGACGTGGTTGAAAGAACGGGTAACGATGACGGGGATCTCATAAGCTTGATAGTACTGAAACCCTAAGAGTTCCTGGCAGGCCTTACTGAGACCGTAAGGACTGACCGGCCGCAGGGCCTGGGTCTCCCGAATTGGGTTGTCCTCCGGCCGCACGATTCCGTAGACCTCTGCCGAGCCGACGAGGAGGACCCGAGGCCGCCGGTTGGTTCGGGCCAGGGTGTCCATCAGGTGGAAGGCCCCCCAGAAGTTCACTTGCAAGTAGCGATGAGGGTCCTGCCAAGACTGCCCGACATGGGCCAGGCCGGCCAGATGGAAGACGACATCCGGCTGGACGCCCTTCAGGACAGTCTGCCAGGCGGCGGGTGATACGACGTCGAGGGGCCACCACGTGACGCCATCGGAGGGAATCTCCGGCGAGGCCCCTTCCCCATGGTAGGTCGCATGGACTTGATACCCTGCGACGACCAGTTCACGGAGCAAGAAACGACCGACAAAGCCACTGCCGCCGGTGACCAGGGCGACTGCCATGACCGTTCCTGTAAGACGGCCCCAGCGGACGGACCTTCACCACCGAGAAGCAGACTGCCGGCGATGAACCCAGGTCAGCCGTCTTTTTCGGCTTGGACTCTTTGCCGCCAGTAATTCAGCAGGTCTTGCAGAGTCTGCTCGAAGGGGATCTGGGGTGCCCAGCCGGTTATCTCCCGAAAGCGGGTCGAGTCGCCGATGAGGATCTCGACGTCCGAGGGCCGCAGACGTCGGGCGTCGACCTGAACGTCGACGTCTACGGACGTCATGCGCAGGAGCATCTCCAGGACTTCTCGGATCTTGTAGCCCCGGCCGGAGGCGATGTTGTAAACCTCGCCCGGGGTGCCGTGTTCCAGGGCCAGCCAGTAAGCTCGGACCATGTCCCGGACGTCCGTGTAGTCCCGGATGGCCTCCAGATTGCCGACATGCACGACCGGCGGCCGCAAGCCCGCTTCGATCTCGGCGATCTGCTTGGCCAGATTCGATTCGGCGAAGACCTCGCCCCGGCGGGGGCCTGTGTGATTGAAGCCCCGCGTGCGAATGACGTGAGCCTTATAGCTCATGTAATATTGATAGCCCAATAGATCCTGAGCGACCTTGGACACGGCGTAAGGGCTCAGGGGACGGAGGGGGTTCGTCTCCCGGACAGGGACCTCGTGAGGGTAGACGAGACCGTACTCCTCGCTGGAACCGGCGATCTGGATCCGCACCGGCAAGTCCAAAGCCCGGCAAGCCTCCAAGAGATGAATTTGTCCGATAACGTTGACCTGAAAAGTCTCAGAGGGCAGACGCCAAGACGTCGGCACAAAGCTCTGGGCGGCCAGATGAAAAATCCAGTCGGGCCGGACTTGATGAAGGGTCCAATAGACGGCGGCGGCGTCCTGAAGGTCGCATTCGACCAGATGGATGCGGTCGAGCAGGTGACGAATGTTGTCCATCCGGCTCCGCCATCGGTAAAGGCCGTAGACTTCCACGTCGGGATGGTGCTGGAGGATATACTCGGCCAGATGACTGCCCGCAAATCCCGTGATCCCCGTGATAAGTACACGCATCGGAGGACCTCTCGCACACGAATAGAAGTCGGATCAGCACGCTGACCTAAGGACTGTGGGGGCTATGCCCGCGTCCCCCTCCGACATGCCGATCCGGTGCCCCTCAGCGGGAAGAGCGAGTGGACGAGTTGGGTTTCGGGGCCTGTTGTTGCTGGAGGGCCTGCGTGGCCCGTTTGATCATGTCCTGGTATCGGTCGTCCTTGGACAACTCGTACGCCTTCTTGTATTGGTCGAGGGCGTCCTTAAAACGCTTTTGGTTTTCGTACACGTACCCCAAGAGCTCGTAGACCTTCGGATTTTGAGCCTGGGCTTGTCGCCATTGCAAGAGGGTCGTCTCGGCGTTCGACCAGTCCTTCAGACCGATGTAAGCCTGCGCCAGGTTGTAAAGACGGGTCGGATTCGAGTCCGGGAGCTGTTTGAAGATACTGGCGGCCTTCGAGTAATCCTGCAGGGCCAGGTAGGCGATCCCGAGTTGACCCAGGACCTCCGGGGAGGCGCCCCCATGAGCGACGAGAGCCTCCCCGACCTCCCGGGCCCGAGCATAGTTCTGCGTCAGATTGGCGGCCTCGATAAGGTAGCGGGCATAGTCCCGGTTGTTAGGCCGGAGCGTATAGGCCCGGTTCAAGTACTGATAGGCCTCCGCAGCCTGCTTCCGACGTAAGGCCACAAGACCGTTCAGGTAGAGGAGCGCATCGTCGTTGGGTTGGGCCTGAAGGGCTTGTTGGAGGTCGGCGGCCGCCTTATCGACATTGCCCAGAGCCAGGTGGGCCGCCCCCCGCAACTTCAAGGCGCCCGGTACGAGGGCCTTATCCTCCGGCTTAGTCGCATTCGGCAGGCCTTGGTCGACGTACTGAACGACGGCCTTGTACTGCTTCCGTTGCATGGCCGCGTAAGCCAGGTAGTAGTAAGCACCAAAATGCTTCGGCTCTAATTCGATGACCTTCTGGAGGTTCTTTTCAGCGTCGGCCATCCTGTTCAGGTTGATCTGGCACAGGGCCAGCATGTAGTAGCCCGCCGGATGGGCGGGGTTCTCGGCGACGACCTGCTCGAAAACGGCGGCCGCACCGGCATAATCCTTCTTCTGAAAGAGCTGAACCCCCTGGTCCCATAGGGGATTCTCCTGCGCCCTCAGGCCCAGGACACTCCCCATGAGGATACTCAGGAGTACCCACGCGGTAAGACCCTCCTTTCGAGCGCGCATGCCTCATCCTCGATGAAGAGAGGATCAAGTCCTAAACGACCCTTCCTACTGGACTGTCGCCGGGCTTCCTGTCGGCTCCGAGGCCGTGATACTGATCGGTTCGGTCAGGATTCCGATGTTCCGGGCACCGCCCTGACGGATGACGTCGAGAATCCGCATGGCGTTCTCGTAATTGACGTCGTCATCCGCCGTGAAAAAGATCATCTGCGTCGACCGGCCCTGCATGATCTGCTGAATACGCGCCAAGAGCTGACCCATCGGGACCTCTTCCCGATTGATGAACACCCGGCAACTGGCAAACTGCCCCGGCCCACAGGGGGCCATCACGCGAATGACGATCTGTTCCGAGGCTGGGGGCGGGGTCTGCGTCTGCGCCCGGGGCGGCAATTTCGACAAATAGCCCATCTGGGCGATCAGGACCGTGACGACGATCATGAAGATGATCAGGAGCACCAGGCAGATGTCGATAAAAGGAATCACGTTCGGGTCCGACATCGGCCCACCGCGACGTCCTCCGACTTGAATGCCCATGACCGACTCCTCCCCAGCAGATTAAGAGCGACGGCTCTTGTCGACGATCAGACCCACGTTGGCAAACCCCGACGCCTGCACATATTTCATGAGGTTCCGCACGTCGCCATACTTGACACGGCGGTCGGCCTTAATCAGGACCTGGCGGCCCGGATTGCGAGCGTTCAGTTCCTTCATCTTTGCCTCAAACTTGGACATGTCCCCGTATAGGTTGGTCGCATACCGCGTATCGCCGATGTACACGCTGAGGTCATGGCGCAAGGAGACCGTCAACTGCTTTTCTTCCCGCTTGATCTCCTCGGGATTGTTGGTCATCGGCAGTTGCACGGCGGCCCCGACCTGGAGCATGGGCGTGATGACCATGAAGATGATCAGTAAGACTAACGTCACGTCGATCAGGGGGATTACGTTGGGGTCGGAAGTGACTTCCGGCGGCTCCGACTGCCAACGCTTAAACACGCTTGGCATACAGGACCTCCTGGACGTCGACCAGGTAATCTAACAGGTCCGCCGCGATATTCCCCATCTCGTGTTGGATGCGTTCCACACGAACGGTAAAGTAATTATACAGCCACACGGCCGGAATGGCGACAAGCAGACCAAAGGCCGTCGTGACGAGGGCCTCGGCGATGCCGCCCGACACCTGCCCGATGGCGGCCGCCCCGGCTGTCTTAATGGCCTGGAAGGCATTGATGATGCCGACGACCGTCCCGAAAAGACCGACGAAGGGTGCCGTCGCCCCCACGGTGGCCAGGGTCCCCAAGCCGCGCTTGAACTCATGAATCTCTAAGATGCTGGCCCGCTCCATAGCGTGCTGAGTCCGCTCCAAGATCTTATGGGGCTGGAGAGCCTCTTCCAGCCCGGCCGGCTTGGCCCCGTGGGGATTGGCCGGCGAAGAAGTCTGAGTCGCCGTTTCCATGATGCGTAAGAACTCTTGAAGGCCGTGGTTGACGATCTTAGCCACATGGCTGTGACGGAACTGTTTTTGACGCGTCAACTCCAGGGCCTGTTGGAGGTCCCGCTTGTCCAGTTCCTGGGTCAAGGCCTCCACGAACCGGAGCGACTGCCTACGAGCCCGCCGGAACAAGATGAACTTCTCGGCGGCGACGACCAGACTCCATATAGACATCCCTAACATCACGAACACGACGAGCCGGACGACCCAGCCCATGGCGTGCCAGATTTCGATCAGGGAAACCTGCATGGAGTAACCTCCTTTCGGTAGGGTTTACCTGAATCCAAAAGTTCTCCCGCCTTCGCGGGTCCCCCCCGGGAGGTCATCCCCCCTGAAGGGTGTATCGAACCGACAAGACATAGTACGAATCGACCGGCCGCCCATTGATCTTGCCCGGGTCAAAACGGTATGACCGGAGGCAATCGACGGCGGCTTGGTCTAAAAGTTCGTTGAGCGACCGAAGGATGCGGACGGGACCGACTGTCCCATTCTTCAGGATGATGGCTTCTAAGACGACGAGCCCCTCGATCCGAAGACGCCGGGCCGCCTCCGGGTATGTACACTGGATCGGGGACAAGGGCTTGGGCGGCGTCCCACCAACCGTCTCGATCCGAACGGGGCCGCCGCCGGGGATACCGCCCGGCACGCCGCCGGGGATACCGCCCGGCACGCCGCCTTCCACACCGCCTTCCACGCCCCAATCGATGCCACCCTCGACCCCCTGGGCGACTTCCGTCTCGCTCACCGTTTCCGCCGGCAGGATCTCGGGGGTATACTCCGGGATGGCGATCGGGGCGACCTCAGCCGAGGGTTGCGGTGGAGGCTTCGGTTGCTGAGCTTGCTGTTGTTGCGGCTGACGAGCCGGCCGGGCCGCCGGGGGTGGCGGCGGGGGCGCCGCAAAAAGGGTGACCTGAAGCGGAGGCTCCTCGATGTACGTCACCGACCAGACGGACGAAATGATGAGGACCCCCAAGCCGACGGCATGAATCACGATGACGATGGGAAGGAAGATGATACGACGCCGATTCAGCCGCGTGCGGCGGCTTTCAACCAGGTCTTCTAATAGCATCCTTGGCCCCCGTCGTGCGATGTTCCCATGTCCCTTCATTGGGAAGAAGACACGGTCGGGCCCTCCGCCTTTCGCTTCTTGCGGGCTTCGACTAACTGCTGGGCCTTGTCTCGATATTGATCGGCCAGTTGCAAGTCTTCCTGGTGTTTCGCCGGGTCACTGGCGTCGACCCACTTGGCCTTTTCTCGGTACAATAGGTTCAAGTAAGCGTATGCTTCTGCATGCTCTGGATCGATCTGAACGGCCTTTTGAAGAGCTTCGATCCCACGTCTAATATACTCTCCCCGGGCCTCGTTGGAAAGGGTCGGGTCCAGGCATCGAGCCGGAGCGCAGTATACCTTCTGCCAGGCCAGGGACCCGATGATATACCAAGGTTCCGCCGTGTCCCGTTGGACGGTCCCCCACTTCTCGTACCAATCAAAGGCCGCATCGTACTGATTGGCCTTTACGTACAAAGAGGCCACGTTTTTCAGGAGATTGGGGTCGTTGGGATTGGACTGCAGTTGCTGTTGGAGCAAGTCGATGGCGTCCGTGTACCGGTTGGCGTTCAGATACAGGGTCATCAGGTCTTCTTGAACCTGGCGGTTGTTGGGCTGAAGGGCCATGATTTCCTTAAAGAGTTGGGCCGCCTTATCGACCAGGGCCTGGTTTTCCGGCGAAGGGTCCAGAGGCTTATACCAGGCCATGTAGCAGTAAGCCAGGGAGCGCTTCAGGTTCAGATTGTCGGGCATGAGCTGTAAGGCCTGCTCATACCGGGGGCACGCATCGGCATAGTCCTCTTTCTGGTAAAACTCCTTTGCCTCCCGAATGAGTTGTCGGGCCTTCAGCTCGTTCCAGAACCGTCGGCATCCGATGCTCCCGACCAGCCCGATAGCCGTCAAGGCCACAAGAGTCCTTGAAAGAGTACGGTAGAAACGGGGCGACTGCAACGCTGACCTCCCCATCATCGTCGTCTGCATATCGATTATAAAGCCCCCCTGCGCCCGTACCATCACCCCGCTCACTTCTCTCCTTAGGGAAAACCCGCCCCGGGGGAGACCCATCGATAGGGGTCGAGAGATTCCACTTTTTCTCAACGACGTCGGGACCCGCCGCGTTCGCGGCCTTTTGAGTGGGACGACGAACACCTGTCCGCTCCGACCTCGTCAGCCTCCGAACTCCTGTCCATAGGCCCCGCCGTGTGCCCCTCCCCACCCAGAGGGATCAAACGGACCTTATGTTAAGTCCCCTCATGGGGTGTGTCAACCAAGCAACTATCTTGTGACTGTTTCAAAAGTGGTGGGTGGGGTTGAAAAGAAAAATCCCTCCGGCCATAAAGAGAGGGAATCTTCAGGCCGGAG
>JAUQPV010000069.1 GCA_030550225.1 Acidobacteriota bacterium
GTCTTCCCGCAGGACGGTCAGCGGGACTTCCGCCGCTTCCTGAACTTCTGGGCTGATGAAGATAGTGTCGTCCATGAGAACCCCTCATAGCGTGGACTCACCGCGGCGCTACTCTTTTAACACACTCTCCCCTAAAAGTAAACCGCCCGTAGCCCTCCCTCAAGGACCATAGCCCCCGGACCATGGACCTATCTTGGCGACCGGGATCTCCCCGTCTCAAGACGGTGTACTTACGCTGTTCCAGCATGACTACGGGCAGAACCAAAGGACCCGGCTATGGTCTGGGGTCCGTAGCCCCAATTGCGACCGAAGCGGGAATTCCCTATGATGGAAGGCAGACTCCTATTCCATCTTGCAGACCTGGAGGCGACCCTCGATGACCCGACGGGGGCAGTTGGTGCCGATCAGTATCGAAGAGGAAATGAAGACGGCGTACCTCGACTACGCCATGAGCGTCATCATCGGGCGGGCCCTGCCCGACGCCCGGGATGGCCTTAAGCCCGTTCACCGGCGGGTCCTGTACGCCATGTACCGGGAGGGCCTCCTGCCGGGCCGCAAGTTCGCCAAGTGCGCTCGCGTCGTCGGCGAGGTCATCGGGAAGTACCACCCCCACGGGGATGCGGCCGTCTACGACGCCCTCGTCCGGCTCGCCCAGGACTTTAACCTGCGGTACCCCCTCGTCGAGGGCCAGGGCAACTTCGGGTCCATCGACGGTGACCCCCCGGCCGCCTACCGTTACACGGAGGCCCGGCTGTCGCCCCTGGCCGTCGAGCTCTTGGACGACCTCGACAAAGAGACGGTCGACTTCGTCCCGAACTTCGACGAGACGTTAGAAGAACCCGTCGTCCTGCCGGCCCGCCTGCCGAACCTGCTCGTCAACGGGGCCGAGGGCATCGCCGTCGGGATGGCGACCCGGATCCCACCCCACAACCTGCGGGAGGTCTGTGACGCCCTCGTGTACTTCCTCGACCACCCGGAGGCGACGGTCGACGAACTCATGCAGTTCATCCAGGGCCCCGACTTCCCGACGGGCGGCATCGTCTTTAGTCGGGAGCAAATCCGGAAGGCTTATGAGACGGGCCGAGGCATCATCCGCATCCGGGCCCGGATGGAGGTCGAGACGCTCCGTCGGGAGAAGCAGGCCATCGTCGTGACCGAAATCCCCTATCAGACGAGTAAGGCGGCCATCATCGAGGAAATCGCCCGTCTCGTCCAAGAGAAGAAGATCGAGGGCATCGCCGACATCCGGGACGAGTCGAATCGCCAGGGCATCCGGGTCGTCATCGAGCTCAAGCGGGGCGAGAACCCCGACGTCATCATGAATCAGCTATACCAGCACACAAAGCTGGAGGTCAGTTACGGCGTCCACATGCTGGCCATCCAGAACCTCCAGCCCCGGCTGATGAGCCTGCGGGACTTGCTTCAGGCCTACGTCCAACACCGGCGGGAGGTCATCCTCCGGCGATCGGCCTTCGAGCTCCGGCAGGCCCGGGCCCGGGTCCACGTCCTTGAGGGCCTCGTCCGGGCCTTGGACCAGTTGGACGCCGTCATCGAGACCATCCGGCGGTCCCCCAGCGTGGCAGCGGCCCGCCAGGGCCTGATGGAGCGGTTCGGGTTCACCGAGGTTCAGGCCCAGGCCATCTTGGAGATGCAACTCCAGCGTCTGACAGGCCTCGAGCGACAAAAGCTCCTGGATGAGTTAAAGCAATTGCAAGCGCGCGTTCGGGAACTGGAAGCTGTCCTGGCCGACGAGGCCCGTGTCCGGGAACTGATCAAGGAAGACCTACGGGCCTTGAAGGAACGGTATGGGGACGCCCGTCGGTCCCGCATCCTCCGCCGGGCTCCGACCCTCCATGAGGAGGACCTGATTCGGGCCGAGACGGTCGTCGTGACGGCGACGGAGGCCGGTTACATCAAGCGGTCGTCTCTTCGGTCGTTTACCCTCCAGCGGCGGGGCGGTAAGGGCCGGGTCGGCATGGGCGTTCGGGAAGAGGACAGCGTGGCCTTCACGACGGTCGCCTCGACCCTGGACTACTTGTGGTTTTTCTTCAGCAACGGCCGGGTTTATCAGCTCCGGGTCCACGAAATCCCTGAGATGCCGCCCAACGCCCGGGGCCGGGCCCTGGTCAACTTCCTGCCGGTTCGGTCGGACGAACAGCTCGTCGGCATGGTCCGGTGGCCCTACGAGGAGGAAGAGCCCCCGTACCGGTACGTGGTGATGGTCACCGAACGGGGTCGGGTCAAGCGGATGGAGGTCGACGAATTCCGGGACATCCCCCGGAACGGACGGCGGGTCCTACGGAGCGCGCCCGACGACCGCTTCATCGGGGTCCGCCTGACTCACGGGGATGACCTTATCCTGCTGGGAACGGCGTCCGGCCGGGGCCTCCTGTTCCCTGAGACTGAGGTCCGACCCCAGGGACGGGCCGGTGGGGGCGTCCGAGGGCTCCGCCTGCGACCCGGCGACCGGGTCGTGGCGATGGAAGCCGTCCATGACACCGAACAGTGGCTCCTGGCCGTGACGGCCCGGGGCTACGGTAAGTGCCTCCCCCTGCGGGAAGTCCCCATCTACCGGCGGGGTAGCGGCGGCGTCTACATCGCCCGGCCCCGGGAAAAGACGGGTCCCATCGTGGACCTTAAGGTCGTCCGACCCGACGATGAGGCCCTCATCGTCACGGAAAACGGCCTCACGCTCCTGGTCGCTGTCCGGGGGATTCCCCTCCGGAGTCGCCAGGCCGGCGGCGTCCACGTCATCCGCGTGGCCGAGGCCGACCGTGTCCGGCGGGTCGCTATCATCCCGAAGGGCCCTCGAGCGCCGGCCGAAGCCCCGGCCGGTCCAGCCGAGGCGGGGACGGGATAGAGGAGTGCTGGGCCCCAGGTCCCGGGTGCGACTGGACCCCGACACCCAGGACCTGAGACCCCTGGATGAGACAGACCGATGGCGGATGAATTGCCGGAAATCCCGGACTGGCCAGACCTTTTGCAGCAACACCTGTCGCTCCAGGACTTTGTCCGCATCGCCGAGCGACTGGTCCTTCAGCATCGGTACGACGAGGCTATTGCCCTCTTCGAAGCGGCCCTCCGGCTGTACCCCGACAGCCTGGCCCTCCGCCTTAACCAAGCCCGGGTCCGGGACTTGAAACGACGGCAGGAAGAGAAACAGACCGAACAGCTCCGGACTGAGTGGGAGCGCCACCGTCGGGAAAGTGACCTCGTCGCCCAGCACTTCGTCAGCTTGGCCCGGGTCTACATCCAGCGGGGGCAACCCCTGAAGGCTCTCGAGCTCCTCGAGCTGGCCCGTCATCTGAACGCTCAGTTGGCCGAGATCTACTGGCTTCAGGCGCAGATCTACTACGACCAGATGGACTACCGACGGACCCTGGGGGCTTTAGAAGAGGCTCAACGCCTGGACCCCTTCCGGGCTGAGGTCGCTTACCTCTTTGCTAAGGTCTATCGGGACATGGGCGACGCCGAAAAGGCCCTCTCGGCGGCCGTCGATGCATACGTCCTGGCCGGTGGCGAGCAGTCCCATCTGCGGGAGGTATACACCCGCTTGATTCGCTCCCTGGCCGAACGCCTGGGACGGTCCCCCGACGAGCTCCAGGACGTCTTCCTCCGGCGAAAGGCCTACTTCAATCAGATGGTCGAACAGCTCGTCCTGAAACGAGACCAGATGATGTTTGAAGTCGGACCCACCGAGATGGACCTCCTGCTCTTCCAGTGGCCCCGCCTCCAGAAGGTCCGCCAGGGCGTCCTGGGGTTAGCCGTCGAACTGCGTCGCTGGCTCCCCTTCCAAGCTATGACGGACGACCAGGTTTTCGAGATTGCCCGGACGGGCCGTTGGGTCGAAGTCGAGCCGGGCTTTGTCCTTTTTCCCGAAGACCGACCCCTCTCGGAACTATGGGTCCTCCTGGAGGGCCGAGTCCGCCTGGCCCGGGATACCCCCTACGGGCGGCTGACCCTGGCGTGGGCTGAACCGGGCGAAATCCTCGGAGAAATGGAGCTCATCGACGGCCGTCCGACCGTCGTGCGGGCCGAGACGGCCCTGCCCAGCCGTCTGCTGGCCCTCCCTCACGCCGGCCTCGAAGAGGTCATGGCCCGGGACCGCTACCTGAGCGTCCAGGTCTACTGGCACTTCTGGAAACTCCTGGCCCGTCGCATCCGACAGGCCAACGAACGGGCCGAGCGATTTTTCCAACGCCTCTTTGCGGCCGGGACCGCTGAAACTTCGGCACCCCAACGGCCTCGGGCGACGGCCGAGGCGACTCGCGTCAGCGATACCCAGAAGATGGAGCTCTTCCGAGAACAGGGCCTCTCGGCTTCGGAACTCCAGCTCCTGACGACCTTCAGTCAAGAAGAACGCTTCCGTCACGGCGAGGTCATCTTCCGGGAGGGCGACCCCGGAGACCGCCTGTACATCGTCTTAGACGGCCAGGTCCGCATCAGCAAGTTCATCCCCGGCGTCGGGGAGGAAGCCTTGGCCATCTTGGACCGGGGCGAGTTCTTCGGCGAGATGGCCCTCGTCGACGGGGCGCCCCGGTCGGCCGACGCCATCGCCCATAGCGAGACGGCGACCGTCCTGGCCATCGACCAGCGCGTCCTGGCCGACATCCTGTCCCGAGACCCCGAGAGTGCCCTGCGGTTCCTCCGCATCCTGGGCCGGATCCTCAGCCGCCGCCTGCGGGAGACGTACCTCCGGATTCACCACTGGCACTGCATGGCCGGCGCCCGGGTCGAGGAAGAGTGAATAAGGCCAAGGGTACATCCCCTATGCCCTTGGCCCTCTTTAGGGGTCCTCTTCCGACCAGGCGTTCTGGATCCACCGAATGGCCGGCTGGCCCTGCGGGGATAGGACCACGACGATGAGGTCGAACCGGTAGTGCCGTACTCTGGCCCGGCCATGGGCGAGGTAGTAGCGGGCCGACCGCCCGATCCGTGTCCGTTGACCTGCCCGCATGAGCTCCCACGGGTCTGCCGCCCCGTCCCCCCGTCGGGTCTTGACCTCGATGAACACGAGGGTGTCGCCGTCTCGAGCGATGAGGTCGATCTCCCCGTAGGGCGTCCGTACGCGCCGACCGCAGATATGGAGCCCCTGACCCTCCAGCCACTCCGCCGCCAGACGTTCACCCCATGGGCCAAGGTGTGCTTCCGGCGAGGGGAAACTCGCGCGCCACCGGGACCAACGGCCTCGTATCCAGTCGAGCACCCTCCGCATCGTGAAGGCTCCACGTGCCGTCCGCCCGGAATTCCAGATACGTCGGCCCTTCGTCCCAAGAGGGGACGAAGATGACCTCGACCGGGCCGTCCGGCGTTCCCAAAGGGACCCATGCGAACACGTGAAAATGACCGACGAGCCACCAGCGAAAACCCCGGAGGTCCACCGCCCGCCGGACGCGCCGGAGGATGTAGGGCCACGGGATCCGCCGCTTGTAAGCAGAGGGAAAAGTCCGGATCCGCCGCTCGGCCACCACAGCCCACCTCAGGAGGGCCGGGGCCGGGACGGCCTGCGCCAGGGTCGTGACGACCGGACTGTGGACGACCTTCTGCCACAGCCAGTCCGACCAGTCCCGACGGTTCAGCCCGTGGCCGTGGACCATCCCAATCCGGTGCGTCCCGACGCGGCCGACCATCCGTCGTCCGACGCCTTGCACGACGGGCTTCCAAAAGACCGGTCGGAAGTCCCGATTCCCCTCGATCCAATAGAACTGCAGGCCCTCGGTCCGGAGGTCTCCCAGGACCTGAAACAAGTATTGCTGGAGAGCAGTCTGACAGCCCCGCCGCCCCAGAAAGAGGTGAAAGAAGTCCCCCCCGCAGAGGACCGGCACGCCCTCGGCCGTCGCCCGCCGGACCAACCGGATAAAAGCTTGCGTCTTCGTCGTCTGGTCGTCCCAGAGGTGGAGATCGGAGATGACCCACAGGCGATCGGCCTGCAAATGGACCGTAGTCTGTCGAAGCATCCCAGCCCTCTGTCCCCCGCTCCCAGGGTCGAGGCTGAGGTGAGGGGGACCTCCCCATGAGTCTGGACGAAGCACCGACAACTCGGGGACTCGGGGAATCCGTCATGAAGTAGCCGAATGGCCGAACTGCCGAATCCCGAATTGCCGAGTTCAGTGGGCACGGTATAATGTATACACCGGTTCGGATTTGGACATGGGGGCACTCCTAAGGGGTTCCTTGTGGGGGTGCCGGGAGTCTCGGTAGGGCACTGTATTGACAGTTCCTTGCTAAAGGAATATGATATAAACAGACTCAACAAAGGCCCCTTACCATCGCCGTTTGGCCCGTGAGATCGGCTTGAGACATCGTGCGCCTCAGGCGCTGGGAAAGGCCGCCGGCCGCCCTTCTCACGAACCGAACAGTCCCGTGAATCGCCATTTTGCTGAGGTCCGCTATGCAAAACCAAATCAAAACGGTCGTCTTGTTGGTCCTGCTGACGGTCCTCCTGCTGGGTCTGGGGGACCTCATCGGGGGTCGCGTGGGGTTGACCCTGGCGTTGGGGTTGGCCTTACTGATGAACGGACTGGCGTACTGGTTTTCCGATCGGATCGTCCTGGCTCTCCACGGGGCCGTCCCCCTGACGGAGGCGGAGGCCCCCCACGTCTATCGGATCGTGCGAGACCTCACTCAACGACTGGGCGTGCCCATGCCCCGGCTGTACCGGGTCCCGACGGAAGTCCCGAATGCCTTTGCCACGGGACGGGACCCCCAGCATGCGGCCGTAGCCGTCACGGACGGGATTCTGCGTCTCCTGCGGCCCGAAGAGCTGGAGGGCGTCCTGGCCCATGAGATCTCCCACGTCGTGAATCGGGACACCCTGATCACGACGGTCACGGCCGTCATCGCCGGGGCCATCATGTATCTGGCCCGGATGGCCCAGTGGGCGTTCCTGTTTATGGGCGGGTCTCGGGACGACGACCGGGACTCCGGCGTCCATCCCGTCGGACTTCTGATCGCGGCCATCTTGGCGCCCATTGCGGCCCTGCTCATTCAGCTCTGGGTGTCTCGCACTCGGGAATACATGGCCGACGAACGAGGGGCCCGTTTGGTCGGTCGGCCGGACGGGCTGATCTCGGCCCTTCGGAAGATCGAGGCCTTCCAGCGGCAAATTCCGGCGGACGTACCTTCACCGGCGACGGCGCACCTGTATTTCGCGAAGCCGCATACGAACTGGCTGGTCGAGTGGCTGAGCACTCATCCGCCGGTGGAGAAGCGCATCGAACGTCTGCAGGCCCTCTTTTATGGGTCACCTGTCTCGTAGGAGGTCAGGTCATGACGGACCGGGACTCCAAGACGCCGACGAACGGGGCCGAGCCGGACGAGCCGGGTCCGTCGATCGGCGGGGAGGCCCTGAAGTCGGCGCCTAAGGTCAAGATCAAGGTCATCGACCGACGGTTCTGGGCTCAGCGGCATACCTCTCCCGAGGCGATTCCGGCTGAGGAAGTCACGATCGACGAGTCTCGCTTCCGGCCGGCTTACGTGCAGGAGCTGGAACAGCGTCTCCAGGAGACCCTTCAGCAGCTCCAAACGGTTTCTGAAGCCTACCGTCACCTCCGGTCGGAGCAGGAGAACTGGCGGCGCCGGATGGAGAAACAGCGAGACCAGGCCGTCTTCGAGTTCAAGAAACGGATCCTTTCCAAGCTCTTGGAGCTCATGGACAACTTCCGGCTGGCTCTCCAGTCGACGGCCGGTGCGGCCTCGAATCCGGCCGCCGAGCCGATCCTGGCCGGTCTGCGTATGATTTACGACCAGATGGAACGTTTCCTGGCCAGTGAGGGCGTCGAGAAGATCGAGCCGGTCGGTGAGGCATTTGACCCCAGTTCGGCAGAAGTCGTCGAGGTCGTCGAGGTCGATCGGGACGAACTGGACCATCGGATTTTGGAAGTCGTCCAGCCGGGTTATCGACTGGGAGACCAGCTCTTACGCCCGGCCCGGGTCCGCGTCGGTCAGAAGGGGACAGCGGGGGAGTGAGAGATTTGGCTGTTGGCTGTTGGGTGTTAGGTGTTGGGTTTTTTGAAAAGGCCGAGCACCCAACACCGAATACCCAACACCGAAGCTCGGGAGGTGTGCCATGAAGGTGAAGCCCCTGCACGATCGCGTGATCGTCGAGCGTCTGGAAAAGCAAGAGGAGACCGTCGGCGGCATCATCATCCCGGACACGGCGAAGGAGAAGCCCCAGCAGGGCCGAGTCGTCGCCGTCGGTCCAGGCCGCCTGACGGAGGAAGGGACTCGTCGGGAGATGACTGTGAAGCCTGGGGATCTGGTGATCTTCGGCAAATATGCGGGCACCGAGTTCAAGATGGACGATAAGGAGTACCTGATCTTGCGGGAAGACGACATCTACGCTGTCCTGGAGGAAAAGTAACTTGGACGGGCCTTCGAGTCTGTCGTCTGGCCTCGAAGGCTGGGGTTTCTTGAAATCCCGGACTGCTCGAGGAGGTGTGCGATGCCGGCCAAGGACCTTCGTTACCATGATGAAGCTCGACAAGCCTTGCTCCGGGGTGTCCAGAAGCTGGTCGACGCCGTCCGCGTGACCCTGGGGCCGACGGGCCGCAACGTCCTCCTGCATCGGAGCTTCGGCCCGCCCCTGGTGACCAAGGACGGCGTGACCGTCGCCAAGGAGATCGAACTCAAGGACAAGTACGAAAACATGGGGGCGACCCTGGTCAAGCAGGTAGCGACGAAGACTCATGACATCGCCGGGGACGGCACGACGACGGCCTCGATCCTGGCTTACGCCATCTTCCGGGAGGGGATCCGCCACGTCGCCGCCGGGGCGAATCCCATGCTGGTCCGGCGGGGCATCGAGCGGGCCGTCGAGGCCGTCATCGAAGAACTCCGCAAGATGTCTCGTCCCGTGACGAGCAACAAGGACATCGAGTACGTCGCCGCCATCGCCGCCAACAACGACGAGCGGGTCGGTCAGCTCATCGCTGAGGCGATGGAAAAGGTCGGACGTGACGGTGTCATCACCGTCGAGGAGGGCAAGTCGGCGACGACCCAACTCGAGGTCGTCGAGGGCATGCAATTCGACCGAGGCTATCTGTCGCCTTACTTTATCACCGACCCGGACCGGATGGAGTGCGTCTTGGAAGATGCTTACATCCTGGTCTACGAGAAGAAGATCTCGGCGGTCAACGACATCCTGCCCCTGCTCCAGCAGGTCGTCCAGGACGGACGTCCCCTGTTGGTCATCGCCGAGGACGTCGAGGGCGAGGCCCTGGCCACGCTGGTCGTCAACAAGCTTCGGGGCGTCCTGAAGGTCTGCGCTGTCAAGGCACCCGGGTACGGCGAACGCCGGAAGGCGATGTGCCAGGACATCGCCATTCTTACAGGCGGCCAGTTCATCGCCGAGGAGACGGGCCTGAAGCTCGAGCGGGTTACCCTCCGGGACCTCGGGCGGGCCCAGCGGGTCATCGTCAAGAAGGAGACGACGACTATCGTCGGCGGTCAGGGCGACAAGCGGGCCATCCAGGGCCGGATCGAACAGTTGAAGGCTGAGCTGGAGAAGACGACGTCGGACTACGATAAAGAAAAACTCCAGGAGCGGATCGCCAAGCTCTCGGGCGGCGTCGCCGTCATCCGGGTCGGGGCGCCGACCGAGTCGGCCATGAAGGAGTTGAAAGCCCGGATCGAGGACGCCGTCCATGCCACGAAGGCGGCCGTCGAAGAGGGTATCCTGCCCGGTGGCGGCGTCGCCCTCCTGCGGGCCCAGCGGGCCCTGGACGACTTGAAGGTCGACGGCGACGAACGGGTCGGCATCGATATCGTGCGGCGGGCCCTCGAGGAGCCCGTCCGCCAGATTGCGGCCAACGCCGGCCTGGACCCGACGACGGTCGTCGAGCGGATCCTCGAGAAGAAGCAGGTCAGCTACGGTCTGAACGCCCGGACGCTCAACTTTGAGGACCTCATGAAGGCTGGCGTCGTGGACCCGATGAAGGTGACCCGGGTGGCCCTCCAGAATGCCGCCTCGGTCGCCAGCCTGCTGGTGACGACGGAAGCCGTCCTGATCGAGCTCCCCGAGAAGAAGAAAAAGAAGAAGCGGACGCCGGCCGGCATGGAGGACATGGAGTTCTAAAGGGGCGTGGCCCGGGCCGTCTTTCGGCCCCGGGCCTCACCTCTCGACCCTGAACGCCCGATACCGACGGCCCTGCCACTTGATTCCTCGTTTCTCGTCGATCCGAGCCGTTCGGTTCGTGAAAACCTGCATGGATTCGGCTTTTCCGACCCTTCGGGGCGGACGGTTTTTCAAGCAAAGGGCAGTTCGGGAGTCATGAAAGGCAAAGGGTAAAGAGTATTTACTCTATGCCCTTTGCTTTATCTATCTGCCCGCGACCACGGCTCATCCTGACGACCTTTCCACAGGAGGTGACCCCATGAAGGTCCAGATCGTCTACTGCGCCGTGTGAAACTACGAACCTCAAGCCGTCAGGCTGACGGAACAGCTCATCACCGAATTCAAGCAGGCCCTCGAGGAGGTCACCCTCGTGCCGGCCGCCGGCGGCCGTTTCGAGGTCTACATCGA
>JAUQPV010000002.1 GCA_030550225.1 Acidobacteriota bacterium
GGTCGTGACCCGGACGACGGAAATCGACACGATGATTTCAGGCAAAAAATTCGTCTTTGAGGAAGAGTTGGCGCCTGAAGCCGAAAAGCCCTAAGTGGTTCCCCTCCCGCGCCCGCCCCTCCCGGCCTCGTGCCGGGTCGGGGCGGGTTTTAAGGAGCGCAGGCCTCTGGCCTGTGGGAGGGCAGACGTCCCGGTGGCCGGGCCTCTGGCCGGCCAAGGGGTCCCCTGGAAAGGGGACGGAGGCGGAAATGTCGATTACGGTCACGGGATTGGGCAATCTGTTAATGGGCGATGAAGGCGTGGGCGTCCACGCCGTACGGCTCTTGCGAGAGCGATTCGCCCGACCCGATGTCGCCTACCTCGACGGAGGCACCCTGGGCCTGAGCCTCCTGCCTTACTTGGAGGAGGCAACCCATCTGCTATTCCTGGACGCCATCCGGGCGGACGCCCCGCCTGGGACCGTCCTCCGCGTGTCACTCCTCGACGGACCCACGCGGATCCCCTTGAAGGTCTCAGCCCACGATATCGCCTTGCCCGACCTGGTCGCCCTCCTGAAGTTCCGGCGGGGCGAGGACCTCCGGGCTGTCGAGCTTTTGGGTGTCGTCCCAGAGCGGATCGAACCCTCGACGGAACTTTCCTCGACGGTCCAGGCGAGCTTGCCGGACCTTATCTCTTGGGCCCTTCGAATTCTTCAACAGTGGGGCGTCCTGGATCACCAGAGCCGTTCGGTTCGTGAGAATGGCGTCGAGGCGGTCTTTCCCACCGCCCGAAATAAAGGGCGAACGGCGAATAGCGAATAATGAACAGCAAATAGGTACCCCTTCCTACCTCCCGACCTGCCCATCTGCCGACCTGCCGACTGCCCATCTGCCCGATGCCTTGACCGCCGACGGCCGACCGCGGTCGGCGGTCTGGGAAAAATCGTCCTCCCCAGAGGAAGGACCTATGTGCTTAGGCGTGCCGGGTCGAGTCGTCGAAGTCAACGGCCTCGTGGCCGTCGTCGATTTCTGGGGGACTCGCCGGAAGGTCCGGCTCGAGACGGTCGACCAGCCGGTTCAACCCGGTGATTACGTCTTGGTCCACGTCGGTTTCGCCATCCGGCGGATTCCGGAAGAGGAGATCGAGGAAACGCTGGCCTTCTACGACTCCGTCGTGCGGGCGGCTGAGAATGACTTAATGGGTGCAGACGTCCGGAGCGAGATCGACGCCGCCCGGGGGGATTGACCATGGAAGCGGTCCGCGACGAGGGTGCATGGAAGCGGTTGGAATTTCGGGATCCCGAGCGGGTCCAGGCCCTGCGGCAGACCCTCCAGCGGCTGTGCGACCAGATCGGGCGGCCCGTATCGGTCATGCACGTCTGCGGGACCCACGAACAGAGTATCGCCCGTTTTGGCCTGCGGAGCCTCCTCCCCCGGAACCTGAACGTGTTTATGGGGCCCGGCTGTCCCGTCTGCGTGACGGACATGCCGGAGGTCGACGAGGCGGTGGCCCTGGCCCTTCAGGGCGTCATCGTCGCCACCTTTGGCGACATGTTCCGGGTCCCCGGGAGCGTGATGTCCCTGGCCGAGGCCAAGGCCCAGGGGGCCGACGTGCGGGTCGTCTACAGTCCCTGGGACGCCCTGCGGCTGGCCCAATCGACGGACCGGGACGTCGTCTTCTTCGCCACGGGCTTCGAGACGACCGCCGTCGCCACGGCCGCCGTGATCCTATCGAACCCGCCGTCGAACTTCTCGGTCCTGTCGGCCCACAAGTACATCCCGCCGGTCATGGAGATCATCGCCGAGATGCCCGATACCCGGGTGCAGGGCTTCTTAGCGGCCGGCCATGCGGCGACCATCACGGGGTGGAAGATCTTCGAACGGTTCGTCGAGCGCCACCGGATTCCCGTCGTCGTCGGGGGGTTCGAGCCCCTCGACATCCTGGCGGCCCTGGCCCAGTTAGTCGAACTCATCCGGGACGGCGACCTGCGGGTCGTCAATGCCTATCCCCGATGCGTCACGCCAGAAGGAAACCGTCAGGCCCAGCGTCTGCTCTGGGAGGTCTTCGAGACCGTCGGCGGCACCTGGCGCGGCATCGCCCACATCCCGAACGGCAACCTCCGGATTCGGTCGAAATATGCCGGGGTCGACGCCCGGCGGCGTTACGACATCGACGTGAGCGGCCTTCTGCAGGGAGCGCCGCCCCGGCTCACGCAGGAGTGCATCTGCGGGGACATCATGGCCGGGATCGCGTCCCCCTACGACTGCCGGCTGTTCGGGAAGGAGTGCACGCCTCAGAACCCCGTCGGAGCCTGCATGGTCAGTAGCGAGGGGACTTGCAAGATTTGGTACGAATACGGGGGACACGTCATCGTGGAGACTCCTTAGCAGAGCCCTTTGACCCGTGAAAATCCCGATGGGATCGGCTTTTCCGACCCTTCGAAAAATCGGTGCTCGGTGCTGGGTGTTGGGTGCTGGGTGTTGGGTGTTGGGTTCTTGAAAAAGGGACCTAACACCTAACACCGAGCACCCAGCACCCAACACCAAACACCCATTCTGTCTGAAAAATCGTGCTTCCTGGGCGATGGAAAAGGCCGTCTTAATGCCGCTCTCATGAACTGAACGGCCCTGTTAAGAGGGATGGGGATGACGGGTCGGTTGCGAGTCGTCGTGATGGTCGGTCCCCGGGGCGAGGGTCTCGAGGCCCTGCTGGATTACGGTACTCGGTCGCCGGACTATGCGATCGTCGGGGCCTTGGTGACGACCCCTGACAGCACGGCCGTCCCGGTCCTCGAGCGGTATGGCATCCCCTGGGTCTGCAATGACATTCAGGCCTTCTACCGGGCGCGCCAGGCACCCGTCCGGGACCTTCAGTATCGACCGGACTACGACGACCAGAGTCTCCGGTACGTCGAGGCTTGGGCTCCGACGCACTTGGTCCTGTTTCGGTACATTTACATCGTGACGCCGGTCCTCTTGAGCGCCTTTCCCGGCCGGGTCCTGAACGTTCATGACGGGGACCTCACCCGACGAGACTCCACCGGACGACCCCTCTACCGTGGCCTTCACGCGACCCGGGACGCCATCCTCGACGGGGCGACGGCGACCCGCTCGACCGTGCACATCGTCACCGAGGAAGTCGACATGGGTCCGCCGATTTTATTGTCGCCGGCCTATCCGGTCCATCGCCGCCTCGTCCGACAGGCGCGGTGGGCCGGCGCCCTGGACGTCCTGAAGGCTTACGCATACGCCCATCGGGAATGGATGATTCGGGACAGTTGGGGCAAGCTGATTCATACGGCCCTGACCTTGTGGTCGCAGGTTCCCTTACGGATCTTGGGCGACCGGGTCTTTTGGGGCGACCGGCCGGGTCCATGGGTCCTCCGGGCTTACATCGCCCGACGGGAGACAGCGGCACCATGAAGGAAAAAGAAGGTGAGGTCGTCGAAGAACTCTACCACATCCGGGTCACCCGTCGAGACGCCATCGGGGTCATCACCCTGGACCGGCCCGAGCGGTTCAACGCCCTGGACGTTCAGATGGCCCAGGACCTGCGCAAGGCGGCCCTCGCCTTGGCGCGAGACCGGACGATCCGATGCGTGATCCTGGCCGGCCACGAGCGGGTCTTCTGTAGCGGCGCCGACCTTCGGTACGTCCAGCAGGGCGGGGACGAAGCCGACTTCTCCTACCTCCAGCCGGAGGCCCGGGAGGTCCAGAGGAGCTACGGGGCGGCCTTCAAGCAGATCCTGGAATACCTCCACAGCACGATTTCCGAGATCCGACGGGCGCCCAAGCCCTTCATCGCCGCCGTCCGAGGCGTCGCCGCCGCCGGCGGCTTCGGCCTGGCGATGAGCTGTGACCTCGTCTATGCCTCGGAGGACGCCTGGTTTGAATGGGCCTATTCGAAAACGGGTCTCACGGGAGCCGAAAGCTCGACCTTTCTCCTGCCCCGCCTGATCGGCCTCCGGCGGGCCCTCGAGATGGCCTTCCTGAACCCCCGCCTGAGCGCCCAGGAAGCCTGGTCCCTGGGCCTGATCAACGGCGTCTTCCCCCAGGACCGGTTCGATGAAGAAGTCTGGCGGGTCGCCGAGCGACTCGCCGAAGGACCGACCCGGGCCTTTGGCATCACGAAGCGCCTCCTCAACGAGGCGGCCGGCATGGACCGTCTGGACGTCCACCTGGATAAGGAACTCCAGTTTCTGGCCGAAATCGCCGAGGGTGCCGACTTCTGGGAAGGCCTGCGAGCCTTCTTTGAAAAACGGAAGCCCCAGTTTCGGGGAGAGTGATCGTGGGTGTGATGGGAATTGCCAATTGCGGATTTGGGGATAAGAGGTGCAGGTCGGTTCTCCGAGGCTTTCCCCGCCCTGATGCCCAATCCGCAATTCGCAATCTTTGAGATGGAGGGATAGGCGATGGCCGGAAGCGTCCGATCTCTTCAGTGTCCGGTCCCGACGCTGACCCACCGCCAGGTCCTCCTGGGCCACGGAAGCGGGGGCCGGCTGATGCACGACCTCATCGAGGCCGTATTCCGCCCCCGGCTCCTGCCGGCGGACCTGACGTGCCTGAACGACGCCGCCTACTTTCGCGTCGCTGGCTTCCGCTTGGCTATCACGACGGATTCCTTTGTCGTCGACCCTATCTTCTTCCCGGGCGGTGACATCGGCCAACTGGCCGTCCACGGGACCGTCAACGACCTGGCCGTCAGCGGGGCCCGGCCCCTGGTCCTGAGCGCCGCCTTTATCCTCGAGGAAGGTTTCCCCATCGAGGACCTCGAGCGGGTCGTCGACTCGATGCGCGAGGCCAGCGCTCGGGTCGGCGTGCCTATCGTCACAGGCGACACGAAAGTCGTCCAACGGGGCAAGTGCGACCGAGTGTTCATCAACACGACGGGCGTCGGCGTCCTGATGACGGAGCGAGTCCTTTCGGCCGACCAAGCCCGACCGGGGGACCTGATCCTCCTGAATGGGGACATCGCCGCTCACGGCATCGCCATCCTGGCGGCCCGGGGAGAGCTCGAGTTGGACACGCCCATCGTCTCGGACACGGCCCCCCTGCATACGTTGGTCGAGGCCATTTTAGAAGGTGACCCCGGGGTCCGTTGCATGCGGGACCTGACGCGGGGCGGGCTCGCCAGTGCCCTCAACGAAATCGCTCAGAGCTCGGGCGTGGGGATCCGTATCTGGGAAGACCGGATCCCCATTCGGGATGAGGTCCGAGGCGTCTGTGAGGTCCTGGGGCTCGACCCTTTGCATGTAGCGAACGAGGGAAAGCTGATCGCCGTCGTCGCCCGAGAGGACGCCGAGGCCGTCCTGGCCCGGATGCGGGCCCACCCCCTCGGTCGGGAGGCGGCCATCATCGGCGAGGTCGTCGAAGACGCCCGGTCGATGGTCCTCATGAAGACTCAAGTCGGGGGCTTCCGGGTCGTCGACATGCTGGCCGGTGAGCAGTTGCCCCGGATTTGCTAAGGGGTAGTGAGGCAATAAGGCCGTAAGGCGTGTCGGACAGTCAACCGTAGGGCCCTATCTACCGCCTTATTGCCTTACTGCCCTATTGCCTGATTGCCTACTTAGGTATGCCATCATGCATGAACTTTCGATCATGCAGGCCTTAGTCGATGCCGTCGAGGCGATCGTCCGAGAGCATGGGGCCCGGCGGGTCGTCCGGCTGGTCGTCGAGGTCGGCGAAATGTCCAACGTGATTCCCATGTATCTCCGGAATGCCTTCTTAGCCTTCCGGGAGGTGAAACCCTTCCTGGCCCAGGCCGAGCTGGAGATCCGTTTCGTCCCCCTGCAACTCCGGTGCGAATCCTGCGGCTTTGAGTTCCAGCCCCAGGGTTATCGATACCGCTGTGTCGAGTGCGGGGCGACCCAGGTCCGGGTCGTGCAGGGCGAGGAATTGCTCTTGCGGGACGTCGAGCTGGAGGTCGAATCCGATGACCCGTCTTGGCCGGTCGAACTGCCAAGTCATGGGGCCCCACGCTTCTGTGAATGAAGGCGGATAGGGGCATAACTGTAAGGGCGTGAGGACGGGACGGTCACCGGCGGCGTCAGGACAGAGGGGACGTCCGCGTCACTGCTGGCGTCCCGCCGACCTGCCCATCTGCCCAAGACCGTGATTTGTCCCAGAGATGGCCGGACTGCTAAGAGGGAAGCGATGGCGGAGATTCGAACCGTTCGAGTGATGGAAAGCCTCCTGAAGGCCAACGACTACGTGGCCCAACGCCTCCGGCAGGCGTGGGACCAGGGCCAGACTTTCGTCGTCAACCTGATATCGGCCCCGGGCGCCGGCAAGACGACCCTGCTGGAGGCGACCCTGCCGGTCCTGCTGAGCCGGTACCGCGTCGGCGTCCTGGAGGGCGACATCGAGACGGAGCGGGACGCCGAGCGGATCCGGGCCTTGGGCGTCGAGGCCGTCCAGGTCACGACGGGCGGGACCTGTCACCTGGAAGCGCCCATGGTCGAGCAGGCCTGGCGCCTTATGGATAACGAGATCGACTTTCTGTTCATCGAGAACGTGGGTAACCTCGTGTGTCCGGCGAGCTTCGACCTGGGGGAGCACCTCCGGGTCGTCCTGCTCTCGGTCCCCGAGGGGGATGACAAACCGGCCAAGTACCCCAAGGCCTTCCGGACAGCCCAGGCCCTGGTCATCACGAAGGCCGACCTGCTGGAGACGATGGACTTCTCGGTCGAGCGAGCCCGCCGGGAGGCCTTGGAGATTCAGCCCGAACTTCAGGTCTTCGTCGTGTCGGCCAAGACGGGCGTGGGGATTCCGGCATGGACGCAATTCCTGGAACAGCGACGACGGCAGACGTTTCCGGACGCTTGAGCGTCGAGCGCCTTCAAGTCCGAGTCCTGGGGGTCGTCCAGGGCGTCGGGTTCCGGCCCTTTGTGTATCGTCTGGCCTCAGAGTTGGGCCTGACGGGTTGGGTCAGTAACGACGGCCTCGGCGTCCTCATCGAGGTCGAGGGCCCGTCCCCGGCCCTCTTGGAATTCCTGGGACGTCTCCCCCGGGAGAAGCCGCCGCCGGCCTTTCTCTACGCCATCGACCATCGATTCCTCGAGCCCGTCGGATATTCGATTTTTACGATCCGGGAGAGTCAGCTTGGCGAAGCTCGCCGGGTCTGGGTCCTACCGGATTTGGCCGTCTGCGCCGCCTGTCGCCGAGAGGTCTTGGACCCGAGCGACCGTCGGTTCCGGTACCCCTTCACGAACTGCACCCACTGCGGCCCCCGGTTCACGATCATCGAGGACCTCCCCTACGATCGGCCCCGCACGTCCATGAAGGCTTTTCGGATGTGTCCCGATTGTGAACGGGAGTATCACGACCCGAAGGACCGTCGGTTTCACGCCCAACCCAATGCCTGCCCCCGATGCGGGCCCCATCTGGAGTTCCGCACGCCTGACGGGACGCCTGTCGCCTGGGGCGACGAAGCCTTCTACCTGGCGGCCGAGAAGGTCCGGACCGGGGCGATCATCGCCCTGAAGGGTCTCGGCGGCTACCACTTGATCGTGGACGCCCGGAACGAGCCGGCTGTCGCACGTCTTCGGGCTCGCAAGCGTCGGCCTTTCAAAGCGTTCGCCGTCATGTATCCCGACCTGGAGACCCTGCGTCGTCACGTGGAGGTCCCGTCTTTTGCGGAAGCCCTCCTGACGTCGCCGCAGGCGCCCATCCTGCTTCTGCCCCGGACGCCCGCCGGATGGCGGGAGATCGCACCCTCGGTCGCACCCCGGTCCCCCTACTTAGGCGTTTTCCTGCCCTACACGCCCCTGCACATCTTACTCCTGTACGAACTGGGCTTCCCCGTCGTGGCGACGTCGGGGAACCTCTCCGACGAGCCGGTCCAGTATCGAGACGAGGAGGCCCTCCAGGCCCTGGCGGACCTCTGTGATGGCTTCCTCCTGCACGACCGACCGATCGTCCGCCATGCCGACGACTCGGTCCTTCAGGTCATCACCCGGCCCCGGGCCAAGCCCCAGATCCTGCGGCGGGCCCGGGGCTACACACCCCTGCCGGTCCTGGCGCCCCGCCCGCTCCCGCCCCTCCTCGCCCTGGGCGGTCACATGAACGCGACCTTCGCCCTGAGCCGGGACCGGGAGATCATCCTCTCCCAGCATATCGGCGACCTGGATGGCTATGAGGCCCGTCAGGTCTACCGGCGGACGTTAGAGGACTTCTTACGCCTCTACGACGTTCATCCCCAGGCCGTTGTCCACGACCTCCACCCGGACTATTTCACGACGCGCTTGGCTGAGGAGTGGGGTGGGCCCCGATTCGCCGTCCAGCACCACCACGCCCACCTGGCGGCCTGTATGCTGGAAAACCAGCTCGAAGGGACCGTCCTGGGCCTCACGTGGGACGGGACTGGCTATGGCCTGGACGGCACCGTATGGGGCGGAGAATTTCTGATGGGCGACCCCCGGGATTTTCGGCGTGTCGCTTCCCTGTGGCCCTTCCGCCTCCCCACAGGCGAAAAGGCCGTCCGGGAACCCTGGCGGGTCGCCCTGGCCCTCTTATGGGAGAGCTTTGGGTCGGACTTTCCCCGAGACCTTCCCTTGTTCCGGGAGATTCCGAAGCGGGCCGTCGAACTCGTCTTGCAGGTCCTTCGGAAGGGCCTTCTGAGCCCCGTCACGACCAGCATGGGCCGTCTCTTCGACGGCGTCAGCGCCCTGCTCGGCATCTCTTTCTTCAACACCCATCAGGCCCAGTCGGCCCAACTCCTGGAGTACGCCGCCTGGCAGTATGGCCCGGGGGCGCATCCTCTTCCCCTTCCCCTCCGGGAGGCCGACATCCTGCGGCTGGATTGGCGAGAACTCATCCGAGCCCTGGTCGATCGATTCCGGCGGGGCGCTCCCCCGGAAGCCCTGGCGGCCGCCTTCCACGACGCCCTCGTCCGGGCCGCCGTGGCCGTCGCCGAGCGCCTCGGCGTCCCAAGGGTCGTGATGGCCGGCGGCGTGTTCTGCAACCGCTATCTCACGGAGGCCCTCCTGACCGAACTGGAGGCGCGAGGTCTCCAGGGTTTCATCCACACCCAGCTCCCTCCGACGGACGGGAGCCTCGCCGTCGGCCAACTGTGGGTCGCCGCCCATCGCCTCGAATAGAAGACCATCGGCTGTCGACCACAGACCATGGACCTGTTTCGGAGGCCTAGTTCGCATCGTCTCGAGACGAGGGGTATTCCGGTGACTCTGAACTCATCTCAAAACCCTCTCCCTGGGGGAGGGGGTAGGCTGAGGGCCTTGATCCAGAGCTTCTCTCTCACTGAGATCAGGGACTTTTGAGACGAGTTCTCTGTCAGGTCTGGGGTCTATGGTCCGTGGTCTGCGGTCTCTTTTGGACATCTTGCATTCCGCATCCTGCATCTTGTATCTTGGATCCTGCCTGACCGATTACCGAGAAGGGCCATGGACTGGCAAGAGGGCTTCCAGCGTTATCTGGTCCGCTACCCGAAGGGCGAGATGATTTTCAACGAAGGGGACCTGGGCAACGAGATGTACGTCATCCAGTCCGGGAAGGTCCGCATATTCAAGAACATCAACGGCATGGACCAGACGCTGGCCGTCTTGGAAAAGGGTGACTTCTTCGGGGAAATGGCCGTCTTAGAGGGTATCCCCCGCACGGCCTCCGCCGAGGTCGAGGAAGATTGCGAGCTGATTCGCATCAACAGCGCCAACTTCGTGGCCATGATCCAGGCGAATCCCGAGATCGCCCTCCGTATCATGCGGAAGCTCTCGATCCGTCTTCGGGAGACGACCGACCAACTCCAGCGGCTCCTGCAGGTCTCGACGGCCGTCTTTTCGAGCTACGACGCCCCGCCTGTGCAGGTCGCCCCTGAGCCGCCCAAGGAGGAGAAGCGCAAGGCCATTGCCCATCTGGTCTCGGCGGCGACAGGCCGGACGTATCCCATCACGAAAGAAGTCACGATCATCGGTCGCTACGACAAGGTCACGGGCCTGTCCCCGGACGTGGACCTCACGGAGGAGGACCCCCACCGGTACGTCTCCCGCCGCCACGCCGTCCTTCTCTACGAGGAGGGCCAGTGGAAGCTGATCGAGGAGATCGGAGCCGTCAACGGGACATTCCTGAATAAGAAGCGGCTCCCGAACGGCGTGCCCGTCTCTATCCGGGACGGCGACCAGGTCACCTTCGCCAACGTGACCCTGACGTTCCGGGTCGTCCAAGACGAGGGCTGACCGGACGTCAGCCGGCCGGTCGTGCCTCGGCCCGCAGGACGTACTTCAGGATCTTCCCCTGGGGGTTCTTGGGAAGTTCATCCCGAAACTCGACGAGGCGGGGGTACTTGTAATTGGCCAGGCGGTCCCGACAGAAGGCGATCAGCTCCTCGGCCGATACCCGACCCCGAAATTCCGGCCGCAGGACGACGACGGCCTTGACCGTCTCGCCCCGATAGGGGTCGGGGACGCCGATGACGGCCGCCTCCAGGACGGCCGGATGCTCCAGCAGGACGCCCTCGACCTCTCGGGGCCACACCTTGAAGCCGGACACGTTGATGATGTCCTTCCGGCGCTCGATCCAATAGACCCACCCCTGGGCGTCCATCTTGCCCAGGTCGCCCGTATAGAGCCATCCTTCCCGAAGTGTCTGAGCCGTCTCCTCGGGCTTGTTCCAGTAGCCCTTGAACACGTGAGGTCCCCGGGCGACGATCTCGCCGACCTCGCCGGTCAGTCGGGGCTGACCCGTCTCGGGGTCGACGATGCGAACCTCGCTCCCGGGAATCGGCCGGCCGACGGACAGAGCCCCCGTCTCGGGGTCGACGGGGGCCCGTTCCCCGAGGGGCGTCCATGTGCCGGGCGAGGTCGTTTCAGTCATCCCCCATACATTGTGAATGTAGACGCCGGTCGCTCGCTCCCACCGCTCGACGACGGCCGGCTGGACGGGCGCGCCGCCGCTGAAGACCTTCCGAAGTGTACGAAGACGCCCCGGGTCGAAGGCCTCCGAGTTCATCATGGCGATGAAGGCTGTGATAGAGCCGATAACAAAGGTCGCACCCCGTCGCTCGGTCTGGCGGATCGCCTCGTCGGCCTGGAATCGGTACAGCAGGACCATCGGGATCCCGACGTGGCAAGCGGCGGCAATGTGGCCGACCGTGCCCGTGATGTGAAACAGAGGAGCAACCGCCAGGACACAGTCGTCTTCCGTGAGGCCGCAGAGACGCTCGTAGGTCCGAGCATTGAATAGCAGGTTGCCGTGAGTGATCATGGCACCCTTGGGGGGTCCCGTCGTCCCAGACGTGTAATGAAGATAGGCCACGTCGTCGGTGCCCAAGGCGATCGGCTCGGGGACCCGGTCAGCGTATCGGGTGACCAGGTCCCGGTAGGTCCATCCCCTTTCGGGCGGGCCGCCTTCCGGTGGCGGGATTATGTCCGGTAGGGGAGCTTGCAAGTCGAGGTGGTCATAAGGAGAAGTCGTGACGACAAATCGGACGCCGGCCCGCTCGGCGATGGACTGGACCCAGGAGACGTCCCGCTGTTGGCACACGAGGCCGACAGCCCCGGCGTCTTCCAGATGGTAGGTCAGCTCCCGCTCCTTGAACATGATGTTAAGGGGGACGACGATCCCACCGGCTTTCCAGACGGCAAAATGGGTCACGACGGCGGCCGGTTCGTTTTGCAGGAAGACGGCGACCCGGTCGCCCCGCTGGAGGCCCAGGTCCCGCAGGGCGACGGCCAGAGCGTTGCTTTCCGCCTCGAGGGTCCTGTAGTCCAGGGTCCGGTCAAAGTAGTGAATGGCCGGACGGTCCGGCCGACGGGAAGCCTGAAGCCTCAGCAAATCGACCATGGAGGCTACCCGGATTTCTTCCATGGCAGGCCCCTGTCACCTAAGCTTTCAACAGCGCCTCGATGAGTCGGCGGCCAGCGGAGAAGTCATAGCCCCGCAAGATCTCGATGACACTGGCCTCGATAGAACCCTCGGCGTGGACCATCGTGACGTTTTCATAGCCACCCAGGAGGCCGACCAGTTCCCGGGCCAACAGAAACAGTCGGAATCGGCGCTCCCCGGTGACCGTCGCCCGACCCGTGAGGTATTTCTCGATGATGGGTCGCAAGTCTGGATGGGCCCAATCGTCCCCGCTGGGGGCCGTCGCCACCAGGCCGCCGGCGCAGTCGATGAAGGCCTGCGTCGCCGAAAGATAGTGGGTATTTGAATAGAGCTTCCCCAGATTCACGGAGAGGGGATCGGGATAGACGAGGCCCGTCGTCGGGTCGGCATGACACCGGTAGGCCGCCAGATGCGCCGCCATACGTTGGACTTCAGCCAGAAGGATGAGCTCGACCAGATTGCGGCGGATGTGACTCTTGTCGGCGATGCCATTGGCCTCGGCGATCTCCCGAGCGAGGGCTGCCATCAGGTCGGCCTGGGCCGCCCGGTAGGAGATGGCCGAAAACCGGTGCCACAGGGCGAACGTCAGGGCCAATCGACTGGCGTACTCGGTCTCTCCGGCCAGGAAGACCCGCTCCCAGGGGACGAAGACATCATCGAGGACGACGAGCGCCTCGGTCAGGGTGTTGTGTCGCACGCGCGGGCCTTCGAGGGGATGACGGGCGCTCTCCAGCTCGACCATCGGGCGGGTGACCATCGTGATGCCCGGGGCGTTGGCCGGGACGGCAAAGGCGACGGCGTAATCGGCGTCCTCTGGGCTGAGAGACCGGCACGGGATGACGATCAGCTCGTCGGCGACCTGTGCCTGCGTGATATGAGCCTTGGCCCCCCGCACGACGATACCGTCTGACCGCCGTTCCCGGATCCGCACGTAAAGGTCGGGATCGGCCTGTTGGTACGGCCGCAGGGACCGGTCGCCCTTAACGTCCGTCTGGGCGACCGACACGGCCCGGTCGCCATGCGCCACGTAACGGTGGTATTCGAGGACCCGGCGCCGGTAGTCCGTGCCCCGGGCCCGGTCCAGGGCGGCCGTCACGATGTGGAGGGCAAATAGGGCGTCCGAGCCGATGACCTTGGCGATGTTGAAGACGCCTCGGGAGCGATGGGTCGTCGCCTCGATAAGACGGGACCGACGAAGCAAGTCGTCGGTCGAGGTCGGAGACTGGTAGAACGTGCTGATCGACTCGCCCGTGTCGTCCGTCGTGACGAGCTCAGCCTGCAGTTCTGGGTCGAAGTGAAGGTCGAACAGGAGGGCACTATGCCGAGCCGGGACCTGCAGGATGAAATGACGGGTCACGTCCGAGACGAGTTCCCCCCGGTAGTAGACCCGCCGCCCATCGACGAGCCCTTCCAGGAATTGCCCACCATTCCGAAGCATAGGCCGTATCCTCTCGGCAACTCGGCAGTTCGGCAATTCAGAACCCGGATTCCGGGGTTCCCGAATCCCCGAACTCCCGAATTACCGAACTGCCTAAGCCCCGACGATGACCTGCCGGGCGACCTCGCCAGTAGCCAAAGCGTCCATCGCTTCGTTGACGTCCGACAGGGCGATCGTCCGGCTCAGGAGGACGTCCGCCGGCAGGAGACCGGCCTGATAGAGGGCCAGCCACCGGGGAATGTCCCGCCGGGGGACGGAAGAACCCATGTAGGACCCCCGGATGGTCCGCTCTTCACCGACGATCGTCACGGCCGGGACTGAAAACATCCGGCTCGGATGGGGAAGCCCGATCGTCACCGTCGTCCCGCCCCGGCGGGTCGCCTGATAGGCCTGCTGGAGGACCTGCTCGGAGCCGACGGCCTCAAAGACGTAGTGGGCTCCGCCACCCGTGACGTCCCGAACGGCCTGGACGGGGTCGTCTCGACGGGCGTGAACGGCATGCGTGGCGCCGACCTGCCGGGCCAGGTCAAGCTTCGTCTCGACGACGTCCACGGCGACGATAGGCCAGGCTCCGGCCAGACGAGCCCCCATGACGACGCTGAGGCCGACGCCGCCCAGGCCGAACACGGCAACCGACGTCCCCGGCTCGACCCGGGCCGTGTTCACGACGGCCCCGAGGCCCGTCAACAGCGCACAGCCAAACAGGGCCGCCTTCTCGAAGGGCACCGAGGGGTCAATCCGGACAAGCGATTCCTGGGCCGCGACCGTATAGCGCGAAAACGCCGAAACGCCCAGATGGTGATGTAAGGGGCGCCCCTGGGCGTCCCGGAATCGGACGGACCCGTCCAGGAGTGTGCCGGCGGCGTTCGCCCGATTGCCGTTTTCACATAAAGCCGGTCGACCGGTCGCGCAGGGGATACAGCGGCCACAGGCCGGGACAAAGGAAAATACGACGTGGTCACCCGGCTTCAGGTCCTGCACGCCGGGGCCGACCTCCCGGACGATGCCGGCCGCTTCGTGCCCCAACACCATCGGCACCGGCCGGGGTCGGGAACCGTCGACGACCGAGAGGTCCGAATGGCAAATCCCGGCGGCGGTGACCTCGACGAGGACCTGCCCGGGACCGGGTCCTTCCAGTTCGACTTCCTCGATGACGAGGGGCTGGGACACCCGGTAAGGTGAGGGCTTGCCCATCTCGTACAAGACGGCGGCGACCGTCTTCATTCGAAACTCCTCGTAGCGAATAGCGAGTAGGGAATAGTGACAGTTACCGTTCGCCATCCGCCATTCGGCGGACCACCCCTCTCTTGCATCCCGCACCGGGACACCCCATCCATGGGCCTCCGGTGCCAGCAGGACCAAAGCCCTACGTCCCCAACCGGATGGCGACCATCTGGATGTTCGTCATCTCCTCGATGGCGTAGCGGACGCCCTCTCGACCGATGCCACTCTGACGGTTGCCGCCGTAGGGCATGTGGTCGGCCCGGAACGTCGGGGCGTCGTTAATGATGATCCCTCCGAAGTTCAGACGACGGATGGCTTGGAAAACCCGCTGGATGTCCCGAGTAAAGACGGCGGCCTGAAGACCATACTCGGTCGCATCGGCCTGGCGGAGGGCCTCCTCGAAGTCGTCGTACTCAATGACGTTGGCGATGGGAGCAAAGGCCTCCTTGGCGACGACCTTCATCTCGGGTTTTACATTCACGAGGACCGTCGGCCAGTAGACGGGACCTTCCCGTCGGCCGCCCGTGACGATGCGAGCGCCTCCTTGCGTCGCCTCAGTGACCCAGGCCTCGATTCGCTGAGCCTCTCGTTCATCGATCATCGGCCCGACGTCGACCCGTTCGTCCAAGGGGTCGCCGACGACCATCGACTCCGTCTCCCGGACGAACCGCTCCAGGAAGGGATCGTAGACCGGCCGCTCGGCGTAGACCCGTTGGACGGAGAGGCAGACTTGGCCCGAGTTGTAGTAAGCCCCGATGGCACACCGCCGGGCCGCCCACGCCAGGTCGGCGTCCGGAGCGATGATGACCGGCGAGGTATTCCCCAGCTCCAGGGTCACCTTCTTGATGCCGGCAATCTGCGTAATGCGCGCTCCGACGTCCGGGCTCCCCGTGAAGGTCACCTTCGCCACGCGGGGGTCCCGCACGAGCCACTCCCCGACCGTATGCCCCGGCCCGACGACGAGGTTGATGGCCCCTGGCGGCAGGCCCGCCTCTTCCAAGACGCGACACAGCAGGACCGAAGTCAGGGGCGTCGAGCTGGCCGGCTTCAGGACCAGGGCGTTGCCCGCCGCAATCGCCGGGGCGACCTTGTGGGCGACCAAGTTCAGGGGGAAGTTAAAGGGCGTGATCGCCGCCACGACGCCGACGGGCCGGCGGACGTAAAATCCGAAGTAGCCCTCGCCGGCCGGGACGGCGTCCAGGGGGACCGTCTCGCCGTGGACCCGGCGGGCCTCCTCGGCGGCGATGGTAAACGTCGTGATGGCCCGGTCGACTTCGACCCGGGCCCACTTGAGGGCCTTCCCCGCTTCCGCCGCAATCGTCCGGGCGAATTCGTCCCGCCGTTCCCGGATCAGGGCCGCCGTCCGGGCCAGGATTTCGGAACGCTTGTGGGCCGGCATCTCGGCCATGATGGGAGCCGCCTGCTGGGCGGCGGCGATGGCCGCATCGACGTCGTCCTCCCGGGCCGTCGGGACCGTCCCGATGACGTCCCCGCTGTATTTGTTCCGGACCTCCAAGGGCGGCCCGCCCGAGACCCACCGACCCCCGATGTAGAGCTTCGCTTCTCCGAATTCAAACCGAATGGCCATGATGGGGACTTCTCCATTAAGCAAGAAGGCAGTAGGACAATGAGTCTGGCTCATGGGTCCTGAGGAAGGGACCCTCTTCCCCAGGACTTGTAAACCATGAGCCCTCGGCCCAGTGGGGGCCGGGAAAACCCGGCCCCCGGTAAAGTTTAGATTACCGAATCGCGACAGCCGTCGCCCACGTTTGACCGGAGCCCTTCACCCGCAGGATGGACAGCACGATCATGAATTCGTAAGCCTTGTCCCGGACCAACTCTTCCGTGACCGCATTTTCAAAGAGCATGATCCCGTTCTTCGTGATCAACTCCTGGTGAGGCGCAAAGGCCGTGCCGTCGGGACCCGGGACGGCGTCGATGCCCCAGGTATCGGCCCCGACGACGGCGACCCGCCGCTGGACCAACCACTTGGCGGCGTCCATGTAAATGCCGGGTTCGCTACTGATCCACCGCTTCGGGTCCTTGTCTAAGACCTTCATCCATCCCGTGTGGAAGATCACGACGTCGCCCGGGCCGACGCGGATGTTCCCCTGCCGCTTGAGGGCCGCCTCGATGTCAGCGACCGTGATGACGTAGTTGTCGGGTTGTAAGACGTCGACGCCCTTCAGGCCGGCGATGTCCAGCAAGACACCCCGAGTCACGATGGGCTTGAGCTTTTCACAGCTGTTCATCTTCAGGCCCGTCGGCGTGAAGATGTCCCGCCAGGGCCGCCCGTTGTACCACCGGTCATTCAGGCCGATGTGGCCGAGACAGTCAAGTTGGGTAAAAGAACCGAGCCAACCGAAGACGACCTCTTCGGACCATTGGAGCTTATTAGCGCCCAGGTAAGCGACGACCGAGTGGTAGGGCATGTGCATGCTGAAGGTCCGAGGGGCAAAGGCCGGGACACCTTCTCGTAAGACCATCGAGAGGTGATAGGTCTTGCCCTCTTTGATGAGGGCGGCGGCTTCTTTGACCTTGGCGGGTGTGATCTCGTTCAAGGCACCCTGTTCGTCGTCGGCGCCGTACCGACTGGGCCACCACTTTTCCTCCTGGCCGAGGCTCAGGCCGACGAGGGCCACGACACCGATGAATCCGGCGAGAGCCAGGAGGAGCCTTCGAGAACGGAAATTCCAGGCTTTCATGATCACCCTCCCGATGACTTTAATTAATAATTAATTTAACTTGACACGGTCCCCCATGTCGGGCGTCCGATCCTCCAGAGACCGAATCCCGAACACCGGAGACCCGCATCAAGCCAGGACGAACCCGAGCCGTCGGGGCGCCGCCCCGACGGCCGAAGGGACTTTGTTTAGAAGGAGTAACCCAGGTGAATCCGGAAGTCCAGATGGGATTGGGCCGGACCGTTCTTTCCGGACAGGGTAAAGCCGTGCGGATACCACTCGTCCTGCAGACCGACGAGGACCCAAGTGAGGAAGAACTTCCCGTAAGACAGGGTCACCGACGGGAGCAGGGTCCACTGATGGCCGTCCGTGTTGGGGACTTCCCGGCCGTTGAGTTTGGTCGGGCCGAATCCGCGACGGCGGACCTGCAGGTCGACCGTCAGGCTCGTCTTCTCCCCGATGGGGTAGCTATACGTGACGCCGACCGTAGGGACTGTCAAGTCGCCGGGGTCGACCTCATCCTCGCCGTCTTGGTGGACCAGGGTCATGATGTAGTAGGTACCGCCGTAGACGGTCAGCGAGCCCTTCGGGAGACTGAGGGGGTACTTCACGGTGCCGTTCAGGATGATCTCGTCGCTCTGGTTCGTCGCCGAGATCCGACCCGGCTCGACGGGCCGAGGCGCAAGGTCGAAGACGTAAGCCCCCGTAAGGTTAAAGTACTTGGTGCTCAAGGTCCCGTAGGTCCAGAACCAGAAGGGGACGAGGCCGCTGGAGACGGTCGTTCCACTGGTGGTCACCTTCACGTTGCCGAACAGGGTCAGGGCCCCGACGGTGAAAGCCGGGCTCAGCTCGTCAGCCACGCCCTTGACCGGCGTCGTGTATTGCGCCAGGGCGAACCAATAGGGGACCTCGATTTTAAAGGTGGGGTCGGGTCGGTATTTGGTACCGCCGGCGTCATACAGCTCATTGATGGTCACTGTACTGGCGGCGACCAGGACCGTCCACTGGGCCTGGCTGGAGACGGCCGTTCCGGTCAGGAAGACGGCCGCCAAGACCAATGCGCGAGCGCCGCGCCACGGAAGCCGTCGATGGACTTTCATAGCCCCCTCCAAAAGGTAAAGTCCAATATGCAGGCCACTCAGGCAGTCGGGCGACCCGATAAGCCGGCCCGTGACATGTCTCCATGACCTAAACATCTTATCATCGGCCGGATTGTAAGGAATCCTATTTACCTGTCAACTCGAACTTCCGGCCCCCGACGCCCCGTCGGTCGCGACCTCGCCCCGCTCGATGGTCACGACCCGATCGACTAAAGCGGCAATCACGCGCGGGTCCGACTCGGCGACCAAGAGGGTCACGCCCGTCTCCCGGACCCGGGCGAGGACGTCGACCATACGGGCGGCCATCTCGGGGGCCAGGCCCTCGAAGGGCTCGTCCAGCAGGAGCCAGCGTCGGCCAGCCATCAGCGCCCGGGCCAAGGCGGCCATCTTTTGCTGACCTCCGCTGAGCCACGTAGCCCGCCGGTCCGCCATCGTCCGCACGTCGGGCATGAGGTCGTAGACCCAGCGAAGCCGCTCGGCGGCGTCCGGGATCCCCATCGCCCATGCCGGGAGCAAGATGTTTTCCTCCACGGTCAGGGACCCGACGAGGCGTCGGTCCTCGGGCATATAGCCGATGCCGAGACGGGCCCGCTCGTAGGGCCGGAGTCGGCCGACGTCCCGGCCGTCCAAGCGGACCTGGCCGGACTGGACCGGGAGGAGGCCCATGATGCTCCGCAGGGTCGTCGTCTTACCGGCGCCGTTGCGGCCGACGAGGCCGACGGCCGTGCCCGTCGGGACCGTCAACGTGACGCCCCGTAGAATCCCGTATGCACCGATGAAGACCCAGACATCCTGGAGCTCTAACATGGACCTTTCCCTTTTCGTGACGACGGGATGGATGGCTCGTACCACTTCATCACTCGTCACACCGTCACTTGGTCTTGGAGGGAGCGGCTAAGACTTCCGAAAGGACGGCCTGGGGGTCGCCGTCAGCGACAACCCGGCCGCCCTGAAACACGAGGACTCGCTGGGCGTATCGCAAGACGACGTCCATGTCGTGTTCGACGAAGAGGACCGTCACGCCGGCGGGAAGCAGGATTTCCATGAGCGTGTCCATAAGGGGGAACTTCTCCCGGACGCTGACGCCACTGGTCGGCTCGTCCATCAGGAGGAGCCGGGGCCGCAGGGCCAATGCCAGGGCCACATCCAGGAGCTTCCGCTTCCCTTCGGGTAGGGTATAGGTCGGCCGGTCGGCGTCGTCGGCCAGACCGAACCGGGCCAGCAGGTCCATCGCCGGTTCGACCCAGGCCGTTCGCCGTAGGGGCCACCAGGGGTCCATCATCCGGCCTTCTCGGGCGGCCCACGCCAGAAGCATGTTTTCCAGGACCGTCAAATTCGAGTAGAGCTGGGGGATCTGAAACGTGCGGGCGATGCCCAGGCGAGTGATCGTCCGGGGGTGCAAGCCCGTGATGTCCCGTCCCATAAACCGGATGGTCCCCCGCTCGGGCGGGATATAGCCCGTCACGAGGTTCAGGAAAGTCGTCTTGCCTGCTCCATTCGGGCCGACAATGCCGACCTGCTCGCCTTCTCGGACCTGGACGGCCAGGTCCTCGGCGGCGACGACTTGGCCGAAGCGCCGCGTGAGACCCTCAGTCTCCAACACGACCGTCATGATACAGCCTTCCGAAATCGAAGATAGCGAAGGGTCCAAAGGCCCCGGGGCATGAAGAGGATCAGCAAGAGCATCATCCCGCCCAGGGCCATCTGCCACGTATAGGGCGCGTATTTCAGGGCATACGTGCGAAGGAACTCGAATACGACTGCGCCGATGAGGGGCGCCAGGACACTTTCGGTCCCGCCTAACAGCGTGATGAATACGAACTCGCCGGCCGTCGTCCAGTAGGCCAGCTGGGGGTCGACGTGGCCGACGTTTAAGGCCGTCAGGACACCCCCGAGACCGGCCAAACCGGCCGCCAGGACGTAGGCCCAGTAGACGACCTGCCAGACCGAACTTCCGAGATACTCCAGACGGACCTCGTTGTCCCGGACGGCCCGGAGGGCATACCCCAGGGGCGAGTCCAAAAACAGGTGGATCAGGACAAGGGCGACGGCCGTACAGACCAAGGTGGCCTCGTAGAGGACCGACCGAAGCGTGTCGACCGACCACGCCGTGCCCAAGACGGTCGGCGGGGGAATCCGGAGTCCGTCTGTACCGCCCGTGATCCAGTAGGCTTTCAACAGCCAGCCGTAGAGGATCATCGTGAAGGCCAGGCTCAGCATGGCGAAGAAGATCTCCCGGTACCGGGCAATCCAGAGGCCGGTCAGGGCGGCCACGGTCATGCTGACGATGACGGCCCCGACGAGGAGAAGCCCGGCCTCCCGAACGCCAAGGAGCCGCACCATGAAGGCGGCTGTGTAAGCACCCGTCGCAAAAAACAGACTCTGCCCAAAGGAGACCAGACCGGCCCGCATCAGCAGGGCCACGCTGAGGGCCGCCAGACCCCGGGCCAGGGCCAGGGAGAACAGAAAGACCGTCCATCGGGGTAAGACGAAGCCCACCGCCCCGAGCCCGACGAAGCTCAATACCCCGATCAGGACTGCCCGAGGTTTCATAGCCGTCGGACCTCCACCCGACCCCAAAGCCCCCGGGGTCGCAGGATCAAAACCAGGGCCATGACGAGGTAGATCACGAACAACTCCAGGACCGGGAACAGGTGTACGGTCGCCGCCCGGAGGAGACCGATCAGGAGGGCCCCCACGGCGGCGCCCTCCAGGCTTCCGAGTCCCCCGAGGACGACGACGGCGAAGGCCAGGACGATCACCTCGGCCCCCATCCCCGGCATGACGGCGATCATCGGGGCCGTCATCGCACCCCCGAGGCCGGCCAAGACGGTCCCTATCGAGAAAGCCAGGACGGACATCCGGGGCACGTCGATGCCCAGGGCCATACTCATCTCGGGGTCCTCGATCATGGCCACGATGATCCGGCCCGTCCGGGTCCGGCGGATAAAGACACTCACGAGGATCCCGACGACGGCAGCCGTCCCGACCAGCAGGAGACTATACCAGGGATAGGTAATGTCCCCGATGGAGACCTCCCCGAGGAGTGTGTATGGGGCATACGCATAGATGGGGTCGACTCCCCAGACCAGCTTGGTGAGGTCCTCAAAGATCAAAAACAAGGCGTAGGTCGCCAAGAGTTGATAGACCGGCTCCCGGGGATACATCCACCGCAAGATCCCCCGCTCGACGAGAGGACCCACGACGACACCCACGGCGAGGGCCGCCAGGGGGATCATCAGATAGACACCGTAGGGCCAGAGGTCCCGGCGTCCGTAAAGCCCGATGAGGGACGCCGCCGCATAGGCCCCCAGGGCATAGAAACTCCCGTGGGCGATGTTGAGGACCCGCAGGACCCCGTAAATCAGGCTCAGACCTAAGGCAATCAGAAAGAGCCACGCCGCATAAATCAAGCCATCGGTCCCGATGACGACCAGCGTGTCGATCATCTTACCGCCCCGTCACGGACATCGGGCGCCTGGGAACCCCTGGCGGATCCAGTCCTCGCTCTTGACGCCGTCCGGCGGGTTCACGCACTCGGCCGGGAAAGTCATTACGTTCGTCAGCCGCACCTCTTTCTGCTGAGGATCATAGGGACCCGTGATGCCATAAGCCGTCGGCTCGACAGCCTGATGGCCCTTGCCGATGGCCATCCGGATCGTGCCGCTGGGCGTCTCGAACTCCAGATACTCGAGGGCGGCGATGACCTGATCGACCGTAGGCCACTTGCCTTCATTCGCCGCTAAAGCCTTCTCAAAGGCGGCTTTCACACCCAAGAGGGCCTGAGCCATGTGGTAAGACGCATAGACCGGCCGAATCCCATAACGGTCTCGGTACGCCCGGACGAACCACTGGTTCAGCGGCGTGTTCGGCGCAAAGGGCCCGTGGGGCCCGCGCGCCCCAACGATGATCCCCGGCGGGACGTCCCGACCCAGCCGGGGGAGCATCGTCTCTCCCGGTGTGAAGGCGATCAGACTCCGACGATGTAGGCCCCGGGGCGTCATCTGGATCGTGAAGCCCTCGAGGTCTCCGCCCCAGAAGCTCGAGTGGATGAACTCGGGCCGGGCCGCCAGGAGGGCCGAAATCTCGGTCGAGAACTCCCCCGCAAACAACTTGGGGAACTGCTCGGAGACGACCTTCACGTCCGGCTTTAGCTTGAGCAGAGCGTCCCGGAAGGTGTTCCACGAATCCTGTCCCCAAGCGTAGTTCTGATTCAGGCCGGCGACCGTCCGGACGTTCGGCCGAATCTTCAGGAGATACCGAGCGAGGCCGATGCTATCGATGACCTGATGAGCGCTCGTCCGAAAGACGTACCGGTACGTCCGGTCCTCGAAAATCCGATTCGTCCCGCAGTCGAACAAGAACGTCAGGACCTTCAACTCCTCGGCGACCGGGGCGATGGCCAGACAGTCAGCACTCGAGATGTAGCCGATCACGAAGTCGACCTTTTCCTCCAGGACGAGACGGCGGAGCTCGGCGACCTGCCGCTCGGCCCCGCCGGCCTCGTCGACATAGACGGCTCGGATGGGCACGCCCCCGATGCCCGGCCGGTCATAGGGCTTGGGGGCACTCCCGGCGTTCAACTGCTCGATGAGGAGTTCGGTGGCATTCCGGGCCGGCACGCCGAAGGGAGCGGCGGCGGCGCCGGACAGGAAGA
Organism: Acidobacteriota bacterium; assembly: GCA_030550225.1. Taxonomy (GTDB): domain Bacteria; phylum Acidobacteriota; class HRBIN11; order HRBIN11; family HRBIN11; genus HRBIN11. The sequence continues at coordinate 22,920 of JAUQPV010000002.1, forward strand.
CGACGATGCCGACTTTGAGTTGGGCCGGGGCCCCCGGCGGGGTGGGCGCCTGGGGCGACCCGGGCGGCGTCGATGCCAACAATATTAATATAAAAATATTCAAGACACTAAAGGGACGGCTCATGAAGCGCCCCCCTCCGAGAAGATCAGGCTTATTTTAGCCAGCCGTGAGGCCCCCGTCAACGACAAGCACATGGCCCGTCACGTACCGGGCCGCCGGCGAGGCCAAAAACACGGCGACCCCCTTCAGGTCCTCGGGCTGACCGATGCGACCTATAGGTATTAGTAAACGAATCCGGTCGCCAGCCTGTTCCAGGACGCCGCGCGTCATCCGAGTCTCGAAAAATCCCGGCGCGATCACGTTTACTCGCACGCCGTAGGGAGCCCACTTCACGGCCAGGTCCCGGCTCAAGGCAATGATGCCCCCCTTGGAAGCCGTGTAGCCGACGGCGGCCAGGACGTCCTCGGGCATCCCGATCCAGCCGGCCACGGACGCCACGTTGATGATACTCCCCGACCCCTGACGGACCATATGGCGGCCGACGGTCTGACACATCAGGAAAGTCCCCGTCAGGTTCGTCCGGAGGACCCACTCCCAACGTTCGAGGGGCATCTCCAGGGAAGGCGCTCCCCAGGCGACGCCGTGGGCGTTGACCAAGACGTCGATGCGACCGGCCCTTTCGAGGACTGTGCGGACGACCGTCTCCGCCTGAGACGGGTCGCCGATGTCGGCCGCCAGGGCTTCACAGGCCAGGCCCCGGGCCGTCAGGGCCTGCTCGGTCTCGTCCAGCCATTCCCGGCGTCGGGCCACGATGAACACGCGGGCACCGGCTTCGGCCAGGCCCTCGGCCATCGCCCGCCCGAGGCCCCGGGAGCCACCTGTCACCAAGGCGACTTGCCCCGTCAGGTCAAAGAGCGCCTGCACGTGCATGCATGCCTCCGTCCGGGGGGTACAAAACAGGCATTTGACATCCCCGCAGGTCCATCCTAAGATACCATACTCACGTTCCCCCCGATATGGAAAGGAAGCGACGTGGCGGGGCATGCCCATCCCAAGGCCGGTAGGATGGAAGTCCCCCTACGTCACGCGAGGGGAGGTCAGTCCATGCAGGTCGTGAGCATACCCCTGCAGGCGGAATGGCTCGTATGCGCTGACACGATTAAAGTCACGACGGACCGGAAGATCGGCCTCTACAACCTGACGGACCGCATCGTGGCCTTTATCGAAAAGACGGGGCTTCAGGAGGGTATCGTCATCGCCACCACGCTTCACACGACGACGGCCATCTTCATCAACGAATTCCAGGACGCCCTCTTACGGGATATCCAGCAGGTCTTGGAAGACTTGGTCCGGGAGGACCAGTTCTACTACCACAACTGCGACGACTACTCGGATTGTGAGCGGAGGAACGCCACGGCCCACCTGCGCTCGCTTCTCCTGGGCCACCAGGTCATCGTCCCCGTCCATCAGGGCCGTCCTGCCGTCGGGACGTGGCAGAACATCATCCTGGCCGAACTCGACGGGCCCCGGACCCGTTCCATTTACCTCCAGGCGATGGGCCTCCCCCGCGACAGTCGGATGTAGTCTTTCGTCCATCGGCTGGGATGAGAAGAAGGGCGACGGAATCCGTTCTGCCGGTCGCGGCCCCAGACCTGCAAGGATGCGAACGCAACCGCTGCACTATGAAGCCGACGTGGTGATCGTCGGAGGCGGCCTGGCCGGCCTGGTCACCGCCCTGGAACTGCTTGGAAAGGGCCGTCACGTGGTCCTGTTCGACCGCGACGTGCCAGAACGGTTGGGCGGCCTGGCGCGCGAGTCGTTCGGCGGCATATTCCTGGTCGATACGCCCCACCAGCGTCGGCTGGGAATTCGGGACAGTCCGGACCTGGCCTGGGCCGACTGGCAACGCTGTGCCCGTTTCGGACCGGACGACTCCTGGCCCCGTCGCTGGGCGCAACTCTACTGCGAGCGCTCTATACCCCTGATCTATGAGTTCCTGGACCGGCTGGGGGTGCGTTTTCTGCCGTTGGTGCACTGGCCGGAACGGGGGCTTTACGAACCCCTGAATACGGTACCCCGCTGGCATATCGCCTGGGGCACGGGCTACGAGATCGTCGCCCGGGTCATCGCCGCCTTAGAGGCCCATCCGAATCGCCGCCGGCTGGAGCTCTACTTCCGACATGCCGTGACGGACCTCGAACAGGCAGGCGGCCGGGTCGTGGGCGTGCGGGGCGTGGTGGAGCCAGATGGCTTGCCGTTTGAGGCGAGGGCATCGGCCGTCGTCTTGGCCTCGGGCGGCATCTGCGGGGGCGACTTGCGCAAGCTCCGAGAATGCTGGTACCGCCCCTGGGGCGACCCGCCCCAGAAGCTCCTGAACGGTTCCCACCGCTACGCCGACGGGTTATTGCACGACCGAGCGGCTGCGCTGGGAGCGCACCTGACGCACTTAGACCTGCAATGGCACTACCCGGCCGGTGTGCACCACCCGGCCCGGCGTCGCCCTGACGACGGTCTGAGTCTGGTACCGCCGCGCTCGGCCCTCTGGTGCAATGCCCTTGGCCGCCGCATCGGTCCGCCTCCGCTGGTGGCCTATACCGATACCCGCTGGCTCGTCGAGCAGGTCCTACGTCAGCCCGGACAGTACAGTTGGCTTGTGCTCAATTACAAGATTGCCTTGCGGGAGCTGGCCGTCTCGGGCTCCGACTATATGGAGGCGTTACGCTATAAAAAACGACTCCGCCTGCTCTGGGAGCTCCTGCACGGCCATCACCGGCTCGTGCGACGACTTATCGACGAATGTCCGGACGACTTCGTAGTCGCCGACACCCTGGAAGAACTTATCGAAGGCATGAATGCCCGGAGTCTGTTCGGCCTTCGGGTCGATGGCGAGGGGCTGACACGGGACATCCAGGCCTACGACGCAATGATCGCCCGGGGCCCAGCTTTCTTCAACGACGAGCAATTGCGGCGGCTGATGAACTTCCGCACTTACCGCGCCGACCGGCTCCGTCTGTGCCGCTTTCAGCCAATCCTCGACCCGAAGGCCCGTCCGCTCATCGCAATCCGCTGTTTCATCCTGAGTCGCAAGAGCTTAGGCGGGCTGAAAACGAACCTGGAGGGACAGGTCCTCCGTCCCGACGACACGCCGATCCCGGGGCTGTACGCCGTGGGCGAGACGGCCGGCTTTGGCGGCGGGGGCATCCATGGGCAGGGCTCCCTGGAAGGGACGTTTCTGGGCGCCTGCATCCTCACGGCTCGGCTTACCGCCCAAAACCTGTAATCTTTCAGGCCGGGTCGACCCATGCAGGGGAAAAGGAGCGGAGCCTGGCTGATTCGTTATGCACTGGAACGACTGCCGGTGCCCTTCACGTTTGGCATCCCCGGCGTGCACGTGACGGAGCTCTACGACGAGCTGGGGCAGAGCGACCGCGTGCGACCGGTGCTCGTCACGCATGAAGGCGGCGGCGCCTTTATGGCCGACGCCGTCAGCCGTACGGCGCCTGACCGTATCGGGGCCCTCGCCATCGTCCCGGCGGCCGGAGCCGCACTGGCCATGGGCGGTCTGGGCGAGGCCTACCTGGCGGGCGTGCCGCTCCTGGTCATCGCGGGCGGCGTCCGTACCGACGTGCCGTATCGCTTCCAGGTCCATGAAATCGACCAGGGACGACTGGTCCGAGCTGTCACGAAAGGATTCTGGCGCGTGCTACGTCATGTCGACATCGTACCGACCATCTTCGAGGCCTACCGGACGGCCGTCACGGGCGTACCCGGCCCTGTCTTCGTCGAGGTACCGGCGAACGTACAGCTCTTTCGGGACGAAGTGCCGGCCCTGCCGACTTTCCAGCCTCCGCCCCCGCCGGAGGCGCCGGACGACATGCTTATCGAAGAAGCCGCCCGTGTGCTGGCCTCAGCCGAGCGACCCGGCATTTTCGTCGGATGGGGCGCCGTCGACGCTACCGAAGCGCTTGTGGGAATCGCCGAACGGTTGGGCGCGCCGGTCGCCACCACGTTACAGGGCCTGAGTGCCTTCCCGGGCCACCATCCGCTCTATGCCGGCATGGGCTTCTCCCCGGCGGCCGTACCGGGGGCCGAACGGGCCTTCCGGGACTGCGATGCGCTCCTGGCCGTCGGGACCCGCTTTGCCGAGATTCCGACGGGGAGCTTTAGCGTGCGCGTGCCCGAAGCGCTTGTCCATGTCGACCTCGACCCGCAGGTCCTCGGGGCGAACTATCCGGCCCGAGTGGCCGTCGCAGGCGACAGCCGCGTGGTATTGCCCCGCCTGCTGGAAGCGCTACGCGACCTGAAGGTCGACCGCCGCGAGCGACGTGAGGCCGTGGCCCGGCAACTAAGGGCCGACAAGCAGGCCTATCGCGAAGCCTGGTACCGACACGACAGCGGCCGTCGCGTGAATCCGGCCCGGTTTTTCGATGCCCTACGGGCCGTATTACCCGACGAGGCCATCGTGACGGTGGACAACGGCAACCACACATACTTGACAGCCGAGCTGTTCGAGGTACGGCGACCACGCACGCTCATCGTACCCAGCGACTTCAACTGTATGGGCTATGCCGTGCCGGCGGCCGTCGGTGCCCGCTTGGCCCATCCCGACCGGCCCGTCGTGGCCATCGTAGGCGACGGCGCCTTTCTCATGACCGGCTTCGAGTTACTGACAGCTCGGCGCATGAAGGTCGGTGTGGTCTGCTGTGTCTTCCATGACGGCGAGCTGAGCCAGATCTCCCAGGGCCAGGCGGTCGCCTACAACCGGAAGACCTGCACCGTGATCGGCGACGTACGGTTCGAAGGGATCGCCCAGGCTGTAGGGGCCCGTTACGTCCTGCTCACGGGCGATACGGCGGCCATGCGACGCATGCTCCAAGAGGCGCTGGCGTGGGCGGCCGACGGTGACTCCGTGATCGTCGAGGTGCCTATCGACTATAGCCGGCGCACCCGGTTCACTCAGGGCGTGGTGAAGACCGTAATGGCCCGTTTCCCGACCGGCGACCGGCTGCGCTTTGTAGGCCGTGCTCTCTGGCGTCGGTTGTGGGGATAAAAAAGAGCGGGCTCCCTGATTCCCGACCGGAAGCGTCTTGGCAAGCCCGCTGGGTCGACATGCACGGCTTGGACCTGACCGTCGGCCGGGATCACTCGTATGGCGAAGCCGTAGACCACTGCCAGGCGACGCACCGGACGTGACCCAGCAGGTCTTGCCACTGTCCGATGCATCGTCCTCCCAGACGACTCAGCCACTCGATAACACGCGAGGCTTGGCTCGCCCCGACCTCGACGACGAGGACACCCCCCGGCCGCAGACGGCGTTTCGCCTGCCGGCCCAGGGTCGTGTACACGTAGGCCGGGCCCCGGGGATGAAAGAGGGCCGCCGGAGGCTCATAGTCTCGGACCTCGGGTGGCGCCTGACGCCACTCCCGGCGAGTCATATAGGGTGGGTTGGCGATGATGAGGTCCCACAAAGGCCGGGGCGGCGTAGCATCGAGCCAGTTTCCGCACCATACGTGGACCCGGTCGTGGACGCCGTACCGTTCAGCATTCTGGCGGGCGGCCCGGACGGCCGTCAGCGATAGGTCGACGGCCCAGACACGGCATCTCGGGTAAACCCGGGCCAGGGCGATCGCCAGGGCCCCCACGCCGGTCCCGACGTCGACGATGGCCCCGGCCCATGCCTGGTCCGGCCATAGGTCCAAGACGGCCTCGACCAGGGTCTCGGTCTCCGGTCGGGGAATGAAGACACCGGTCGGGACGACCAAGTCGGCCAGATCCCAAAAGCCCCAGGTCCCCAGGACGTACTGGATGGGCCATCCGCCCAGCCATCGGTCTACGGCGGCCCGGAATCGGGCTTCGACCGACGGGGGGACATCCTGCCGCAAGTCGGCTAACACGGCTTCGGGCGAGGTACGGAGGCCGTCGGCCAGCAGACGTACCAAGAGGAGAAAGACGTGCTCCATGGAGAGGTCTGGAAACCGTTCCCGGACTTGGCGGAGGGCTTCTTGGATCAGTGTGCGGGCTTGCATCGAGGCACCGGGACGCTCATGGTGGGGCGACTCGACGGGCCTTTTGGCAGACCTCTTCGGCCTCGGCCCAGGCCCGGGGGTAGCCTGGGTCCTCGGGGCTCATGCAGGCCAGGACTTGAATGCGTGTATCACAGGCCTGAATCCACGCCTGCTGGGCCTCCGCCACTGCTGCCTGCCGTCGGAGGGCCTGGACCTGGGTGGGCGTCATTGAGCAAGTCGGTGGAACGGCCGGGACCGGTAGGCCCTCCGGATGCCGGAGGACATCGGAGCTCGGGAGTACCGGCGGGGTACCCGACGTTTGGAAGACCCGAGCGCCTCCATAGAAGAGAGCCGCACCGATGAGCAGGCCGACCAAGCCGGCCACCGCCCAGGCCCTCTTCGACATCCGACCCGGTCCCGTCGAGCCGTCAGGCACCGCCGGTTCGGCCGCCGGGACCTCGGGTACGGGTTGAGGTTCCACCCGAGTCATGATGGCTCGCAGACGGATGTCCAGGTCCTGGAGATAATCTACGGCAGAGCCCACGACGGGGGCCCGATTCCACTCAAGCTGTTTCCAGGCGTTCCAGGCGTCCAACAGACGCCCCTGGGCTAAAGCTGATTCCATCTCGGAGCGCCATCGGGGAAAGGCCGCCGAAGGCTTCTCTCGCAGGGACGGCCCGGCCGGACGGGAGGCTTCGGAAGACGTCCAAGGTTCAGGCGTCGGGGGCTCCAGAGGTCCACCCCGAAAGCTCTGCACCACACGAGACCGTCGTTCTTCGACCCAACTTTCCTGGGCCAGGCCCTGCGCGACCCAGGGGTCAAAACGTTGGAGGACTTCGTGAAACCACAGAGCGGCTTCTTCATCTCGGTCTCGTAAGGCCCGAAACCGCCACTCCTTGATCTGGTTTTCCATCTGGCGGCGATAGTCTGCGTAATACCCTTGGGGGTCGCGAAAGAACCGCTGAAGATGGGCTTCGTCGGCTTCGAGGCTGACCCGCCGGTACAGGCGGTTCAGCGACCGAGCCAGGGCCGTCAGGTCTGGCCGATTCAGTTCCAGCAGACTCCGGACCCAGGCGTCCAATTCGCCAGGGAGCCAGGGGACCACGGCCTGTAAGGGAAGCCGCAGGGTCCACACGGGCGGACCGGACTTGTCTTGGACCCACGGCCATCGGCCCGTCAGCAGAAAATAAGCCGTCACGCCGAGGCTGTAAGTGTCCCACCGACGGCCGGTCGGGACCTCGGTTTCGGACGTGCCCGAAAGCCCGCCCAGGCGGGCCACCTCCCAGGGACACGCAAAGCCATAGGCCGACGCATAACCTGGGGCGACGACCGGCGGGACGATCCGGACTTGACCGGTCTCGTCCAGGAAAATGGTCGAAAGACCCAGCCGACCGTGACTGGCTTCCCGGCGGCCCGCCTCGTCCATGCGGTGATAGAATTCCTGAAGTCCTCGGAGGACCTGCTCCAGGACCATGCAGGCCACGGGCCATGGGAATAGAGGGACGTGCGAAAAGAACTGATCGAGGGGCTGGAGCCGGCCTGCCTCGAAGACCACGTAAAGGTCCAGACCCTCATGAAAGCGACCGGCCGGCCGGAGAAAGACGGAAGGTGGCAAGCCCTGCCAGTAGTCCAAAAGCTCTTCGATGGATCGCCGAAAAGCCTCGTGGAAGTAATCGAACCGAAGGACCCGCCAGATGCGGACGGGGACACCCTCCTGGACGTCCAGCGCCTCCCAGAGCTCCCCGACCGTCGTCCGTCGGGTCACCCGGGCGTCACGGTAGCGTGTCCACGGGTTCATATTCGCCTGACACAGCCGTTCGGTCCATGAGAATCCTGATGGATTCGGCTTTTCCGACCCTTCGAGAAATCGGTGTTCGGTGTGGGGTATTGGGTTCTTGAAAAAGGGCCTGAAACCTAACACCCAACACCTGACACCCGTCCTCCGCCTTGCTTGAAAAATCGCCATCCTCCCAGGGTCGGCAGGGCTGAATCCATCCGGGTTCTCACGGGCTAAACGGCTCTGCTCATCTCGAAAAGGGCCTGGAGGCGTCGGACCTCTTCTTCGTCGATGAGGTCGACGGGAAGAGTCGCCCACGTCCATCCGAAGACAGTCCCGAAACCGACTTGCAGGGCTTCTCGCAAGTCCCGAAGGGACGGTATCCCGCCACATACCTCCCGGAGCGTCGTGAAGGCCGGCCGGAAGAGGCCCGGTCGGAAGACCGCCGCCAGCCGGAAGTCGAAGTCCAACAAGATCGACCCATGCTGAAGGACGACCGAACGGCCCCATCGCTGAGCGCTCCCGATCAGTTTACGACCGTCGACCGTGATTTCATAGTGCGCCGTCTCGGCAAAACAGAAGCCCTCGAGTCGACCGGCCGGCCGGGCCGGTCGGGCGATGTCGGCTCGCGGGAGGCCCAACCGATGAAGGGCTGTCTGCAGGGCTTGGCTGATGCGCTCGTAGGCCTCCAAGGGCTTAGCCACCCCCAGTTGAGCCGGCGTGGCAATGACGCTGTATGTGAGTTCGTGATGATGTAGGACGGCCGCCCCACCGGTCGGGCGCCGGACGACGTCTACGCCGAGGTCCTGACAGGCTTTCGGGTCTACGACCCTCTCCGCCGTCTGATGGTACCCCAGGGACACCGTGGGCCGGACCCACTGGTAGAACCGCACGACCGGCGGCCGGTCCGGCCCCTGGGTCTTCCATAGCCAGAAGTCCAGGGCCATGTTCCAGGCGCCGGTCCGGGGGTCGTCTTGCAAAAGGTAAGCCACCGACATGGGGTTGCTACTTGCCCGAGAAGGTCTGGCACCGGATCCCCTGCCGGACCTTCGTGAAGACGGCCTGACCCACGATCCGTGCGTCTTTCGGCAGTCGGCCCTCCCGGCAGACCTCCCATATGGCCCGTGCGAGGTTGCACGAGATGACCCGTCGGAGACCGATGTAAGAGGTCGTCAGCCGGGGGTTGATCTCCATTAGCCATGCCTTCCCGCTGGCCAAGACCAGGTCGACGCCGACATAGCCCCGCAAGCCCGGGACCTGACGGACAGCGGCCTCGGCCACCTCGAACGCCCGAGTCCTCAAGGGATGTTGTAGGGGGACGACGCCGCCTCGATATATGAAGGGGCATCCGGCGACGATCCGCTGACCGTTCAGGCTTAAGGGGCGGACATGGCCGTCGTCGGTCACTAACAGGGAGACACTGGCATGATCGCCGGGCACGAGCCGCTGAAGTAAGATCTCCTCCTGCCGGGTCGCCTGAGCCAGAAGTTCTTGGACGACGGTCAGCTCCTCGGGCGACCTGACTTGGCAGACGCCCTCACAGCCCACGCCGTCGATGGGCTTGACGACGAGGGGGAAGCCGAAACGGACGGCCTCCACCAGCAGGTCGGCCCGGCGGACGCGCCGGGTCTCAGGCGTCGGAAGGCCGGCGGCCCGGAAGTGTTCATAACAGGCCCATTTGTCGGTCGCGACGGCCACGGCCATCGGCCGCGGGCCTAACAGAAAGACCCCGGCTGTCTCGACGAGGGCGCTGAGACGGGTCAGGACCCCGTTCACCTCCGGGGCGATGACAAGGGCGGCCTCGCAGGTTCCCAGGAGGTCGGACAGGACGGCCTCATACTCACCAGGCGTCACGTCGACGACGATGTCAGCCCCACGGGGGCGCCGGGTCAGCCGCCGGTCGTGGGTCGTCACGGTCTGAACGGCACCCCAGGCTCGAAAGTCGGCCAGGGCGGCTTCAAGCATCGCCCGACCCTCGGCGGCGAGGCCAGCCGGGAGCTTGCCGGGCGGCCAGCCCCCGCCGGTGACGAACTCAAAGACAAGGACGCGAGGCATTCGGTTCATGCGAGTCATCCCGGTCATCGACGTTCGGCATGGTATTGTAGTCCACGCCGTCCGGGGCGACCGAATTCACTATCGGCCCGTCGTCAGCGTCCTGGCGGAGCGACCTGACCCTCTCGTCGTCGCCCGGGCATTTCGGGAGCGTCTGGGCCTTCAAGAACTCTACGTCGCCGACCTGGACGCCCTCCAGGGCGGCGACGTCCAGTGGGACGTCTTGGAACGCCTCGTCCGGGATGGGGCGACCCAGCTCATGGTCGACGCCGGTATCACGGACGTCGAGTCGGCCCGACGTCTGCTGGACGCCGGCGTCCACCGGGTCGTCGTCGGGTCGGAGACCCTGAGCGGCCCCGAAGCCCTGAGGGCCTTCAGTGCCGTGCCGCCAGACCGACGGGTCTTCAGCTTAGACTTGCGGTCCGGTCGGGTCTGGACCCGATGCCCCCGATGGGCCGACGGCTCCCCTTGGGAGGTCCTCGACGAGCTTCGGCGGACTCAATGGACGGAAGTCATCGTCCTTGACCTGGCTCGGGTCGGAACGGAGGCCGGCCCCGATACGGCTCTGCTGACCGAAGTCCGCCGCCGGTACCCCGGCCTCACCCTGCTGGCAGGCGGCGGCGTCCGACACGTCGAGGACCTCCGCACGCTTCAGGCCCTCGGCATAGACGGCGTCCTCGTGGCAACGGCCCTCCACCGGGGTACGATCACGGCCGCCCACCTTCGGGATTTACAGATCGGCCCGTGAGAATGGCGTCGGAACGACCTTTTCCATCGCCCGGGAAGCACGATGTTTCAGACAGAATGGGTGTCGGGTGTTGGGTGCTGGGTGCTCGGTATTAGGTGTTAGGTCCCTTTTTCAAGAACCCAACACCCAACACCTAACACCCAGCACCCAGCACCCAGCACCGAGCACCGATTTTTCGAGGGGTCGGAAAGGCTGAATCCATACGGGTTTCCACGAACCGAACGGCTCTGCTAACACACAGAACCAACATCGATGATCACTGAGACTCGGCACATAGGACTCGGGACCCGCTATCCCAACCCAAACGACCGCTTCAGAACGGCCGGGTCGACTTGGCCGGCCCGGAAGCTACGTCCGCTGACGACGTTTGTGACGACGACTTCCGCCGGACTGAAGAGAAGGGGGTCGGTGCGGTAAAAGTCGAAATCATAGCTTTTGAACACCTCATAAAACGGCCGCCCATAGTCGGGCGAGGCCGACGACGGCAGCCGAGGCACAAGGGCTTCCAGCTCGGCGTCGTCGGCCTGGACGGTTAAGTACACGCGACCGCCGTACAGGACAGCATCGTTCGTCCGCCCGAGGGCATGAATGTCGTCCTCGGCCGGCGGGGGGATCGGGCAGACGCCCATACCGTGCAAGACCCGTCGGACGTCAAAGCCCAGGACGTGAAGCTTGTGAAGGGCCGTCTCGACTGAGCGGGCGGCGACCTGGACGCCCCCGGTCAGGCTAGCTGTCGGAGCGACCAGCAGGGCCAGACGGGCTGGGTCGACGCCCGCCCGGTTGGCGATGAAGTCGGCGACGTCGGCCGTCGGGAGACGTCGGGTTTCCAGACAGAGGACGGCGACATCGGCCGACTCCTGATAGCCGAGATGCTCGTAGAGTTCCGTCTCGGCCCGGATGAGGGCTCGGGCGGGGCCGCTTCCCATCGCAAAGTAATCTCCATGCCGGACGGCCCAACCGGCGTACTGGGCGGCCAGGCAAGCCTCGGCCGGGTGGTCCGTATAGACGGTCACAGCCGGCCAAGTCATATCGCCCCAGGCCTGCCACGTGAGGGCCACGGTCCCGAGGCCGCCCATGCAGACTTCGGCCAGACGCCGGCCCGCTTCGAGGCCGCCCCGGACGTGCACGCCGCAATCCAGGACCTCCGTCCCCCCAGGGAGGACGTGAACGGCGATTCCCAGAGCCTCGGCCTCGGCGGCCATCCGCCGAACGAGGTCATAAGCCCGCCGATTCAGCATAGGCGTTCCTCGTCATCCTTCTGGCGTATCCCCCAGACCTCGATGCCCGACTCGATCACGGCGTACCAGGTCGGCGCCTCGTGTTTCAGACGCTCCCACTCTTCCTCCGTGTATACGAACAGGTCCACCCCGACCGGGAATCCGACGGGGAGGTACTCGACCATCCGCTCCCGGCGGGGCTTATCCGAAGAGGCGACGATCACGCACAGGTCCACGTCACTCCCGGGACGGGGCCGTCCCGTCACCCAGGAGCCGAACCAAATGACCCGGCGCACCTCAGGATGCTCGGCTCGGAGTCGGGCGACATAATCTTGGACGGCCCGGGCGATACGTTCCCGGTCAGCCGATTTGACGACGACAGAACTCAAGGAGAGCCTCCGCGCAACGGATCGCTTGCTCGGCGTCTTGCCGAGTATAGAAATCTGTCGGGGCCCCCGTATCGAAACTGTTTGGGTAGCGGGTCGGGATATAGTGCTTGTCCAAGGTTCGGGCACAGTCGATCAGGTCGGGTGTCGGCCGGGCGTCCGGCGGCAAGTTCCCGATCAGAGCCGTAAGAGTGTGACCCCAGGCTTCCATCCCAAGCTTTTGGAACACAGCTTTTAAGGCCTTTTCCGCCGCCTGCTGAGCGGCGAAACAACTCCATTCAAAGTCCCCGTCTTCCAAAGCATGGCGGGCGTGGCGCAAGTCGGCCTCTGCCTGCCGGAACCAATCCGCATATCGGTTCGCCACGGTCGTCCTCCTCCGTCGACCCGCAAGGCAGGGCGCCTATTGCTTCATCCATTTTTTATTTGATGTTTGTAGTGCGGCGATTTATCGCCGCATGAAAAGCGCAATAAATTGCGTTGCTACAAACTTTGAGATGGACAAAGCACTACGTTCAAAGGGTTAGCAGATCTCGAAGCCGGATCTGATAGGGGCCCAGCCGGCCGCCGTAGTTGCCGGCCGTGATGTAGCGGGCCCCGTTCTGGGCGGCCGCTTGCAGGCCCCGGCGCATGGCCTCTTCGACGGCCGCCAGGCTCAAGCCGTCGACAACGATCTCATAGGTGCAGTGGAGGCCCTGGGGGACCCGCGTGTTCGGGACAAGGCTCCGTAAGGTCGGACAGAAGGCGTCGTTGGTCGAGGCCGTCAGGAACTTATATCGGCGGGCACCGACCTTACTGCCGCTCCGGCAGATGCCCCCCGGGAAGGGTAGGATCACGCCCGGGACCGTCCGCATCGCCTGCACGGCCGCCTCGGCGGCCCGGAGGGTCGAGGTGGCGTCCGCCCCCAGGAGGATGAGGTTCCCGCCAGCAACGGCCCGGCGGATGCCCAAACGTTCCTCGACGAGGAATTCGCCGTCCATGACGGGGACCCGCCAGAAGCGCCGCCCGTCTAAGCGCTTGCTGACCTGATAGCCGTCGCCGAAGTAACGGATCTGACCGCCGACATTGATGGTCTGGTCGCTTTCCAGGCCGTTGTAACAGGCCGTCGTGGCCGTCGTCAGGACGCACTGGCCGATGCGTTCCACCAAACGCTTGCCGAGGTCCTCGGCCCGGACGGTCAAGAGGAGGACGCTGACGCCAGGCCGTCCGTCCGGCGTTTCGTCCGGTGCCAGCTCTCGCTCGATACCGGCCTCACAGCCACAGCCGATGACGGAAGTGGCAAATCCCGTCATGGACTGAGCGGCCGCCTGAGCCCAGGCGGGTGTCTCAGCCGTGATGATGACCCGGGCGGCCCACATTTCGAAGGCCTCGGCAAACGTGTCTTCGACTTCAGCCTCGTACAACTGCATGGCGGCACTGCTCCCCACGCTGGCATAAGACAATCAGGCAGTGGGGTTGCTGAGCAGAGCCGTTCGGCCCATGAGAATGGCGTCAGGCCAGCCTTTTCCATCGCCCGGAAAGCACGATGTTTCAGACAGAATGGGTGTTGGGTGTTAGGTCCCTTTTTTCAAGAACCCAACGCCCAACACCCAGCACCCAACACCTAACACCCAACACCCAGCACCGAGCACCGATTTTTCGAAGGGTCGGAAAGGCTGAATCCATACGGGTTCTCACGAACCGAACGGCCCTGTTAGGGGAAAGGCCGGTCAGACGCCATTCTCACAGGCCCGGCGGCTCTGCCAACATCCAACGCCAAAGACCGAGACTTCAATCCCCTTCGACCCAGAGGCGACGGCCGTGGGGGTCTGGGGCGACGACCTCCACGGTCATCGTCTCGGCCAACGGCCGACCGTCGGGGCCGGGCCGGCGGCCGAGGGCTGTCGCCAGCTGGCGGGCCTGGTCCTCGTCGGCCGCCAGGCCGTACACGGTCGGCCCCCAGGAGCTTTGCCCCGCCCCGGCGGCGCCCAATTCAAGCAGGGCCTCGACGCATGCGGCCGAGACCGGATTGGCATAGCGTCCGCCCTGGACCGGTGCGAAGGCATCCCCCACGATTTGCTGGATCTCCGTCACGGCGTGTCCAAAGGCCCTGATGTCTTCTTCCAAGAGGGCCGGCAGGAGGCGCAAGAGGACGAGGCGGCACAGCCGTCCGACGGTCCCGGCATCCATCGAGACCCGTCGGGCAAAGGCCTCTTCCTCGACGTCGCCGTGAATGCCCCGCGCCTCCCGGGGGATCAGTAGGACGAAGCGCCACGCCGGCGGCAAGGCATATCGACCCAGCAGGGGGGCCAGCCCGGCGTCGGTCCCGTCCGTACGGCGGCCGCCCTCCAATACGAGACCCCCGTATAGATACGTCCAGGTCCCGACGCCCGACCGACGGCCGCGGCCGGCCAAGCGGCAGAGCTCGACGGCCGTCAAGTCCCATCCAACCATGTGGGCCAGGGCCTCGACGACGGCCAGGTGAAGCTGGGTGCCAGACCCCAGACCGACATGGGCCGGGATGGCTTGATGAACCTCGATAGCGGCGCCCGGCGGCGTCAGCCGACCGGCCACCCGAGCCGCCTCGAAAAACCGCTCGGCGATAGCCCGGACCCGCTCTGCCCAGGGCCCACGGACCGTGAGGTCGGACGCCGGCCGGACTGCCACCCGAACGACGGGCCGCTCGACGGCGACCCCCAGACCCCCAAAACGTCGACCCAGGCCACCTTCCAAGTCCAGCATCCCCAGATGCAAGCGGGCGGGTGCCTGGACCCAAATCGTCCCCTCGGTCATAGCGGTCGTTCCGATGAGGCCTGCGTCGCGGCCGCCCGTTGCACATACTCGGTCAGGAGGTCCATGGCCGCGTGTTCCCGAGGTCCGCCCGTCTTGTCAACGATGACCCGGAGCCGCTTCCACTCGGCCAGGATGTCGTCCATCGGTAAGAGGCGGACCCGAGTCGCCAGGATGGCCGCCTCGATGACGGCCGCCTGTGCCCGATTATAGCCGATGAACTCCCGTTGGAACCCGGCGTAGACGACCCGGC
>JAUQPV010000070.1 GCA_030550225.1 Acidobacteriota bacterium
GCGAGATGGGGATGGAAGACGTTTAGAGTTTCGTTACGGAATGGAGCGGCCTAAAGCCAGGAGGATACCGGGGACCCAGAAGGTATAGACGGCGGTAAACAGGAGGAGCCAACCTAAAAGCTTGGCGCTAAATCGACCGTAGGTCGTTGCCCAGACGGCCAAGAAGACGATCAACCACACGATGAGGATCGAGCGGAACATCCAACCACCGGCGAATACGTTCCAGTAGAAAAGCGGGACGATCGCGACCGGAATGGCGACGTTCCCGACGACCCGCAGGTCCAGGCCCTTAATCGCCGTGATCCCAAGCAGAGTGAAGAAGGTGGCGTAGAAGATGATCAAGCCGCTGATGAGCACGCTCCCGTCCGCTCCCAAGGGCTCCGGCCGGGCGGCCATGACATAGAAGGCCTGGCCGAAGTCCGACAGCCCCGCGATCAAGCTAAGCCAGCCGACGCTGACGAGGGGATTCGGGCCGCCCTCGCGAGGCTGGGCGCCAGCCCCGACAAAGTACAACCCGATGGCCCACACCGCCAACCCGGTCAGAAAGAAGACGATGGTGATGGGCGGCATGGTGTACCTCCACGACGAGGGTTTTTAGGGGGTGGATAGAGGAGACAGAGAGGTCACGCCCCGGGGACCCTCGGGCCCCTGTAGCGCCTCCCCATAGCATACCTCCCGCTGGTCTAAGGACCTCGACGTCCTCAGAGTCGCAGCCGCTGGCAAATCATGTCTATTCTATTGTAGCCCCAACTTAAGGAATTTGTTAGGCGGAACCCCTTCTTGCTTTCCGAATAGGCTGATATTCTACCGGATCGGCCGGGGGATTGCAATTCGGCGAGCTGGGGCGGATAGAAATGCCTTGGAGATACGGGAGAGGCACCATAGAGGAGAGATGCAATAGGGATGCGTAGTGATACGTGGGGATGCGGTAGGGGTGTGGTGGGGTAACGAGGCAAATTCCCACCGCCTGGGAATAGGTCTCAGCTTCCCATTCCTACTGCATCTCTACTGCCTCCCCCATCGCATCCCTATCGTATCACCGCATTCCCATCGCATCCCCACGCATCTCCGCCGGTCGGCCGGGTCGGTAGATGCACCGGGGGTCGGCGGCAAAGGGGGAGCCCCGTAGGGCGTAAGCCCGGGACCGGGACCCGCCGCAGACGTGGCGGAACTCACAGCGTCCGCATCGACTCCGCCAGGTCTCAGGCTGTCGCAGGCGTCGGAACAGGGGATGCTCCCGGTAAATCGTCAGCGGCGGGGTGACCCGCACGTTGCCGCAGGGGATCGGCAGGAACCCGCTCGGGTATACGTTGCCGATGTGGTCGATAAACAGGATGCCGTTCCCCGAGTTGACGTGCATGGGGGGCCGCAGGATGCGCTCCCGGGGCGGGCCGGGTTGGAAGGCGGCCCACCGTTCGGCCAAGTACTCATAGAGCCGACCGACCGGGAGGACACTCCGCCACGGCCGGCCCTCGACCTCGCAAGCCCGGCGTTGGAGGACGACTCGCTTGAAGTGGTGACCCTCGGTCGTCTTGGCCGAAATCCAGTGACCGACGTCGTAAAGCCAGTGCATGACGTCCTCGTAGGCCTGGGCCGGGAGGTCCCGCAGGGCCCGGCCCCGACCGGTGCGGACGAGGAAGAAGAGGCTCCACGTCATAGCCCCCCGTTCCATGACCATGCGGGCGATATCCGGAAGCTCCCGCACGTTCAAACGGGTCACCGTCGTGTTGATCTGGACCTTGTAGCCGATTTCCCGGAACCAGGCCCAGATGCGGAGGGCCGTCTCGAAGGTCCCGGGGACGCCCCGGAATGCGTCAAAGGTCTCCGGGGTCGCCCCGTCGAGGGACAGGGAGGCCGCCCGGACGCCGATCTCGTAGAGGCGGGCCAGGCGTTCCCGGGTCACGAGCGGGGTGGGGGAGGGGGAGATGGCGACGGGGATGCGTCGCTCCACCGCCGCCCGGGCCATGTCCTCCAGGTCCGCCCGTTTGAAGCAATCTCCCCCTGTCAGGACCAGGAGGGGTCGTGCAGGAGCGAAGTCGTCGAGGACACGAAGGGCTTCCGAGAGGGATAATTCTGCCGGATGTCGCCCGGGCTGAGCCTCGGCCCGGCAGTGGCGGCACACGAGGTCGCAAGCCCGGGTGACCTCCCAGAAGACCATGAAGGGCTGCTGATGAAGGTCGATGCGAGCCTGTCGAACGTCGCTGGACTCCATGATCCGTCCTCCCAAAGCGCTTCGGCCGTTCCGCCTTGCCTGCCTTTCATAGTAGGTACAATTACCGTGCCAAACCCAACACCCTACCTTCAGAGCGCGGGCGTCCCCGCCTGTGGGGGCGTAGGCGTCTCGCCCGCGGGAGCGCGGGCGTCCCCGCCTGCGGCAGGCAGACGTCCCGTCTGCCTACCTGTCAGGTCTGGAGGGCGGGGTCGTAGGCCTCGGCACAACGTTCGCACAGGCCCTGGGCGGGGTCCCAATCGGGGAAGTCGGCTCGGATACGGGCGACGGCTTCGGGGCTCGGGGCTTCGACCCATCGGTAGGTCGGGAAGCGGCACAACGGACAGGGGTCACCCGGCAGACGGAGGGGGACCGTCGAACGGACGGCTTCCGCCGACCCTTGTGCCCATGCCAGGACCCGCCGGGGGTCTTGGGCCATCGCCCAGAGGTCCGGATGGGTCGGCCGGTCCCACGCCCAGAGCCGTTCGAAGGCGACCCGGAGGTCGGCCTCGGGAAGGCTCCTGTAAAGGGCCTGCAATTCCCGCCACCGGTCTTCCCGCGTGGCGACGGTCGGTCGCCCGGCCCGTTCCAGACGGCCGTCGATCGTAATGTCCCATAGGCCCCGGTAGCGTTCGTAGAGGAGGGCTTGTACGCCGGGCGGTCGTTCCGGGACGACGTCTGGGTCATAACGGAAGGCCGGGTCCAGCATGTCGGCCACGTGCTGGAACTCGTGTCGCAAGAAGCGCCGGAAGCCCTCGACGTCGAGAAATCGTTCGGACCGAACCTTCAAGCCGACTTTCTGACGATCCCGGCTCAGGTCGGCACCCTCTTCTCGACCCGACAGGGCCCGGGCAACGGCAACGGCTCGGACGGCCTGTCGGACGTCGGGGAATTCGTCGAGGACCTCTCGGATGGGTCGGTCCAGGCCCCAGCGGACGAACAGTCGCCGGTGGGCTTGATAGAAGGCGGTCTCTCGGTCCGGGGCAGGGACCGTCTCATAGAGGGGCTCGACGGTTCGGCGGTACTCCTGTTCGTAGCCGATCCGACCCGCCTCAGCCATCCGCCGCATGAACAGGAGCAAGACCTCTTCGACGAGGTCGGGGTCGAAGTGTACAGAGTCACGCACGACCCGGGCCCACGCCGTCAAGAACTCTCGACGGGACACGTCCATGGGGATACCTCTGGCGCATGGCGAACGGTGCGGCGATAATCGGTTCGTAGTAGCGCAATTTATTGCGCGTCTCGTACGGTGCGGCGATGAATCGCCGCACTACCAACTGGAAAGCCGCTCCTTCCCTACGCCCCTGCCGAATTCCCGAATTGCCGAACTGCCGAATCTACCGGCCCAGCCGGAGCAAGTACCACGTCGAGACGGACTTCTGGCCGTCGCGGTCGCCGTGAGCGCCGTCCCACACGGCAAAGGCGACGGGGACGGTCTCGCCGGGTCGGAGTTGAACGTCCCGATCGCTTCGAGTCTGGAGACGGCGGACCATGACGACGTGCCAGCGGCCGTCCTGCCAGAGGCCGCGACCCCCGACGTCCTGGTCTTCCGGGGGCTGGGGCGTCAGCGTCCCCAGACCGGCGGCGTTCAGGTCCTCGACGGGCGACGTCCGTCGAGGGTTCGAGAACGTGTTGCCGACCTTCCAGCCGGGCAGGGACGTCGGGTCGAAAGCCGTCAGGGGCGCTTGGGCCGGTCGGTCACCCCGGCTGGCGACGGGGACGGCCTTCTGGAAGGGGTAGTCGTCCCAGGCCATGTGGGGGTAGACGTCCGAGACGTCAGCGAACTTCCGGAGGTCGGCCTCCCAGTCGGCCTTCCAGTGCCAGATGTTGACGACGTCCTGGGCGTCGCCCATCGTGAAGGACGGGGCCGTCTCGAGGGTCTCGCCGTTCCGGACGGGGAACTGGACGGCGACGGCGTCTCGGAAGTCCTGCGGCCGCAGGAAAGCTTGGTCCTGGATGGGGTCGTCCCACTCGAGGAGGAAGGCAATTTCCTGGCCGTTATGGACGGCCCGGACCGTCAGGGTCTCGATGAGTTCCTTTCGGTCCCAGAGGGGCCGGAGGCGGACCCGCACGGCCGGGATTTGCGACCATGCCCGGTCCAGGGGGTCTTGGGGGAGCCGGCCAGCCCGGTAGGGTGCCTCGATCGTACTCGTCTCCTCAGCAGGCTGAGCGGCTTCCGCCGTTTGCGCCAGGCTGAGGACGTAGTAGGCCAGGGCCCACGTCTTATCAGGGTCCAACAGAGGGGCGAAGGAAGGCATCGGCGTGCCCCCGATGCCGACCCAGAGCGTACGGTAGACGTCCCGGACCGTGGAGCCGCCCTTCATACGGCCCGGGATCGTGAAGTCGTAGGGCACGATGGGATGGCCCCACTCGTCTTTGAGCGACATGGCCGAGGGACCGTCCCCGCGGCCTTGAGGGCCGTGGCAGCGGTCGCACCCCAGCTCCGTAAAGAGCTTTTTCCCCAAGGCGATCCGTTCCGGCGACGGCGGCGGGGGCTCCGGGATCGGGACGATCTCGGGCGGCGGTTGGCCCAGCAGGCCGGCCAACTTTTTCACGTACGCCACGAGGGCCCATCGGTCCGCCTCGGGCAAGTGGGACCATCCGGGCATGGACGTGCCGGGGATGCCCTGCGAGATGACCCGAAAGAGGTCGGCGTCTGTCGGAACCGTCATCGTCGAACGGATCTTAAATTTCCCAGACGTGAAGTCCCGGGGTCGAGGAAATAGCACGAAGGCCGCCGGGCCGTCGCCCTTCCCCTCGGGGCCGTGGCAGACGGCGCACTTGCTGGCATAGAGCGTCTGACCCCGCTCGAGCGTCGCCGGGTCCGCCGGTCCGGGCGTCTGACCGAGCAGGCGAGCATTCCAGACACCCATGGCCCCAAGGAGCAGAAAAGCCAAGATGCCAGCGAGGCTCCACGACCGATGGGCATGCATGGCTCTCCTCCGGCTGATGATAAGGCCATTCGGGAACTCGGCAGTCCGGCAGACGGTCGGGTCGAGCCTCTCGTCCGACCGAATCGCGGCCTTCTTACCTTCTGCCGCCTTGCCTCCCGCGCCCATCTGCCGACCTGCCGACTGCCCATCTTGCCTTATTCTGCTTCCAGGCCCGTGAAGCCGGCGCCCTCTGGGAGCCAGTCAGGCGTCACGATGTCGGAAGCCTCGAATACCAGGGGTCGGACCTCCAGGTAAGCAAACTCTGCCTCCAAGAACCGCTCCAAGAGCTCCGCCGGGGCCCCGTAGTAACCGTCCCCGACCTTTCGACGGAGGAGCCGAGCGAATAAGGGTCCAAAGCGGCCCAGATGATGGGTCATGAAGCTTTGCTGGGCCCGGCGGCATATCTCCCCGGCGGCCGCGCCGTCATGAGCCCGGGCGTAGGCCTCCTTGTAAGCCAGGAAGGCCATGAACTCCAGCTCGACCGAGACGTGGTCGAGTCGCTCCTTAGCCGCCGTCGAGACCTCCAGGCCAAAGGCCCGGTAGAAACCGGCGATGTCGGCGAGCTGTTGGGACTGATAGAAGACCTGCGCATGGCCGTATTGCGTCTCGTAGGGCGGATATTCGACGGGCATCGCGTGGGTAAAGGTCCGGATGTACTCGGCCTCCCAGTCGTCCAGGGTCAGGGCCCGCAAAGACCGATCCCATGCCTGGAGAAGGGATTCGAGGTCGACTCGATTCCCGACCGGCAGGTCGGCCAGCAGTTCCCGGGCGGCCGGCACGCCGGTCCGCAAGAAGTCCCACAGCTCTGCATTCGGATACAGGAAGGCCGCCGACAGGAGCCGATAGAACCCGCTCCGGGCCACGTTCGCATCGCGCGTCGTCGAAGGCATAGACACCTCATAGCCTCGTCATATAGAGTTCCAATGCTGAGGCGGTCGCACGTGGAAGGGCTCCTGGACGGAGACCCGGACGACTTCCTGCCCGTTCTTGTCGTAGCCGACGACCGTGTCGTTATACATCGCCCAGGGCTTCCCGTGGATCGTCGTCTCGAAGACCTTTTCGCCCTCGATGATCTCGTACCGGAAGATGACCTTCTGCGTCGTCCGGAAGAGCTGGAGGACGGCCAGGAGTTCCCGAGAGGGCGCCGTGTACCGCTCGATGGCCTCGTCGACACCGGGGCCGAACATTTGCCGCAGATACGCTCGGGGAACCCACCGGGGCGGGATGTAGTAGACGTTCGGTGCCGTCCCGAACTGAGGGTACAGCGGGAGAGCGACCCGTTCGACCTTCACGAGGAAGTAAATCGGGTTGTACCGGTCCTCGACCCATTCGCCGTCCTCGCCGATGCGGACGAGGCCCTGGAGGCGAATTTTGCCGACGCAGGCGCTCATACAACGGGTCTCGATGGGGACGCCGTCGGGCGTGATGGCCGGGTCCCGGCCCTCCAGGCGGGGGTAGCAGGCGATACACTTCTCGGAGATGCGGGTCGTCGGCCGGAACATGGCTTTCTTGTAAGGACAGGCCTCGACGCACTTCCGGTAGCCCCGGCATCGGGCCTGGTCGATGAGGACGACGCCGTCCTCGTCTCGTTTGTAGATGGCCTGCCGGGGACAGGCGGCTAAGCAGGCGGGGTACGTGCAGTGGTTACAGATGCGCTGGAGGTAGAAGAACCACGTCTTATGCTCGGGAAGCCGGGCACCCTCTTTACTTAAGCCGAAGGGGCCGCCCTCGTAAGGCGTGGCGACGTCCTCACCGATGTTGGGGAAGCGCCACTCGGCATCGGTCGGCAGATAGCCCAGGGCCCGCTGGTGCCCCTCCGGGGTGTACCGCTTGCCGGCCGCCTCGAAGACCGTCAGGCCCTCGTAAACCCCGTAGGGCCGGCGGGCGCCGTCCTTCTGGGAGGCGTCCCAGCTCATCGTCAAGCCTTCTTTTTGGTGAACCTCATCCAGGAGCCGCAAAAGCTTGACGTCCCAGTGCTGGGGATAGCCGCCGTAGGGCTTCGTCTCGACGTTATTCCAGAACATGTACTCTTGGCCCTTCGAGAACGTCCAGGTACTCTTGCAGGCCATCGTGCAGGTCTGACAGCCGATGCACCGGTTGATGTTGAAGACGGCGGCAAACTGCCAGCGGGGGTAGCGTCCCTCGTAGGGGTAGTCCATCTCACGGCCGATCTGCCAGTTATACACCTTCGGCATGACCGCCCTCCACGCCGGGATGACTCCACTGCCGCCGGGTCCGCTCGATGAGGCCCCGGACGTAGGCCTCGCCCCGGGCCCGGTAGATCCAGTGGGTCGCCTGATAAAAGGGATTCCGAAACAGTTCCATCAGGGTCTCGTCGTCATATCCGGCCCGGACGAACTCCTCGACGATGACGGCGGCCGTCTCGTCCAGGTCGCCTTCTGGCAGGAGGACGCCGACGACCTCCATCGGGTCATCTTCTTCCGGCGGCTTCCAACTCATGAGGGCCTCCTCGGGGCCTTATTGCTCAATGATCTCGACCAATTCACCGTTGAGGTACCGCTTCATGAAGTCGTCCTCGTCGCCGGCCGTGTAACCCGTCCGGGCGGGTTCCCAGACGCCCTGGCCGCCGAGGCCGCCGTCCTCGGCCTTCATGACCTTCACGAGCGTCTCCTTGGGCGTCGTATTGACAGCGTGGTTATCCGCCTCGCCGCCGAAGATGAAGCCGACCTTGGCCTTCGCCTTGTGGAACAGACTGTCGAGCTGATGCATGGGCATCAGCCATCCGCGGGTGATGGACTGCTGGGAGCCGTACCGGAAGCTGGCCTGGTAGCCCGTATCTTCCGAGATGGCCCGCCCGTCGGGCCGGGTCTCATGCGCCCGGACGCTCTTCTCCGTAGCGATCCAGGCGGCGTGCTTCATCATGACGACATGATACGGATAGGCCGGGTTGTACTTGACCCGGAGCATGAGCCGGGCGACCCGATAGAAGGGGTCGCCGGGCTTCCAGCCGATGTAGGGCCGGTCGGCCGGATTCGCATCGACGTAGACGTAATCGCCGTTGTTGATCCCCAGGTCCTTGGCCGCCTGGGGGTTCATGTGGAGCTGGGCCTCGCCGACGCCGGGCGACCGCTTGTCCAGCCGGTAGGGGTCGCCGAAGTCGTTGTTGTAAATGAGATGCCAGTCGGTGACCTGCCAGGACGAATGGGTCGCATGGCGCGTCTTGGGCGTCAGGCAGTAGAACCGGTAGCCCCTCTCCCAGAGGGGGTTCTTCGTCTTCTTGACCTCCGACCACGGGAGCTTGACATTGCGGACCTGCCGTTCGTCCCAGCCCATGTGGTCGAGGGGGATGCCGTAGTCCTCGGGCCGAATCAGGGGATTCGAGCTGACGATGACGTTCGGCAGGTAGGGCGTCGCCTCGGGGCCCTCCCGGTGGACGATGAAGTTCTCGCCGTACTCGATGACCTCGGGTTCGTCGTTATACGCCTGGAGCCGGCCCGTCGGTGTGAAGAAGGGCAGATGGTCGTGGATCTGCTCCCAGAAGGGAACCCGCGGGTAGGTCCGGAACAACATGAGGGCCGTGCCCGGCTCGCCATACTTGCCGGCCAGGATGTCCTCGACCCGATAGCCCTTTGTCGTCGTCGAAGTGTCGAGGAGTCGCTGGATGTAGACCTCCGTCTTTCGCTCGAGGGCAAACTTCCAGTAGTCGGCGAACCGCCGGTCTTTCAGGATGTCACCCAACTTCTGAGCGAGTTCGGCCATGATGAGAGTGTCGTCCTTCGTATCGAAGATCGGCCGGATACCGCCCTTCCAGATTTGCAGGAAGGGATTCGAGCAAGAGGCCGTGACCTCGTAAGTTTCCATCTCGATCCAGGAGTTGGCCGGCAGGATGACGTCGGCATACTCGCAAGTGGACGTCATCTCGATGTCCTGGGCGATGATCAGCTCGACCTTGGGGTTGACGTTCTTGATCATCTCGTAGACCCACTTGGCGTTGTTCAGGAGGTTCACGTTCGTAAACCACATGAGCTTGGTCGGCGTCGGCATGTGGGTCTTGCCGGTGAAGCACTTCCGGCCGTACTTGGGCGTGTTCACGATGAGGGGCCGGTCATCGTAATTCCAGTAAGCCGGCTCCTCGTCGTGGGTGTACTTTTTGACCTTGACCTGGGTCCCGTCGGCTTTCGGGTCCAGGAGCGGATGGAAGGGGTCCTCGGCGATCCAGCCGAGGAAGCCGGGTCCCGTCCAGGGGGAACCCTGAAAGAGGGCCGCCTTGTAGTTGCCGGCCCAGGTATGACAGCCGGCCCCGGGCTTCCCGATGTTGCCCGTCAGGATCAGGGGCAGGTAGACGGCCCGGTTCATCTCCGTGGCGTGGAACCAATGATTCAGGCCCTCGCCGATGTGGATGGCGACAGCCCCCATGTCGGGGTTCTGCTTACGGACCTCCTGGGTCGTCTCCCAGATGTCCCGGGCCAACCGGAGGATAAGGTCCTTCGGGGCATGCGTGATCTCGTGGACCGTGTCGAGGTCGTAGTCCTGCAAATGGATCTTGTAAGCCTCCCACACCGTCATGACTTCGACTTCGGTACCGTCCACGAGGCGGACCTTCCCCCGCCAGCTCAGGGCCGGGTCGATCCCCTTGGCCGTCAGCCGCTCGCCGACGTCGTCCCGCGTGAGGGGCTTCAGACTCTGGGACTTCTCGTCGAAGACGACAAAGTCGCCGATCTTATCGTACTGGTCCGGCTTCAGGTCCTGGACTTTAAAGCTGGGGCCATTTGGGTCGAGACCCCCCTTGTAGCCGGGGAAGACCTCGTGGGCCCGGAGGCGCCGCAGGTTGTCGGTCCGAACGAGGAGCGGCATGTCGCTCCACTTCTTTAAAAAGTCCGCGTCGTACCAACCGTTGTCGATCATGACCCGCGTGATGCCCAGCCAGAGAGCCGCGTCCGTCGCCGGCCGGATGGGAATCCAGTAGTCCGCCTTCGTCGCCTGAGGCCCATATTCGGGAATAATGGCCACGATCTTGGCGCCCCGTTCCATCAGCTCGATGAAAAAGTGGGACTCGGGCCGCTTGTTCTCGACGAGGTTCTTGCCGCACTGGATGTGGAGCCGTGCAAACCGAACCTCGTTCAGGTCGACGTCCGATGCCTGAAGCCCGTGGACAAAGGGATGACCCGGCGCCTGG
>JAUQPV010000071.1 GCA_030550225.1 Acidobacteriota bacterium
GGGGGCAGGGGGTCATGGGCGCCCCCCCGTCGCCCCCTTCCTGTCCCCTGGGCGAACGCCTCGGGGACACAGGGGGAAGCGCAGGCAACTGCGTAAGTCCTAAGGATATCCCGTCTTGAGACGAAACGAATCCGGCTTCCAAAAGAGGTCGATGGTCGGTGGTCCGTGGTCTTTTATACCTAACACCCAACACCCAGTTGCATCCCGCATCTCGTATCCTGTATCCTGCATCCTCCATCCCCTTTGATCCCCCGATGAGGTCTGAAAGTGCGAGGGTTCTGGAAATCTCTTGGGTCGCTCTCGATTGGGCTCGCCCTGGGCATCGGACTCGGGGGGGCATCACCCGGGGTCGCTGACGTCGTCGAGGCCGTCATCGCACAAGTCAATGAGGACGTCATCTACTTAAGTGACCTCCGTCACGAGGAGGAACTTCTCCTCCGACAGGTCCAGGCGCAGGTCCTCCCCGAGAAGCAGGCCGAGGTCTTTCGGGAGTACCAAGCCAAGCTCTTGGACAGCCTGATCGAGCGACAGTTGTTCCTCCAAAGGGCCAAGGAAATGGGCTTCAATCCGGAACCCCAGGTCCAGGCGGCCCTGGAACGGATCAAGAAGGAGAACAACATCTCATCCGATGAGGAGTTACGGGCGGCCCTGGAGCGGGAGAACATCCGTTTTGAGGACTTCGTCGACACGATTCGGGTCCAGGTCCTTCAACGGATGGTCCTCTTGTCGTATATCCAGCCCCGGCTGGTCATCACGGACCAGGACCTGCGGGACTACTATCAGCGCCACGCCGACGAGTTTCGGACACCCGAGCAGTGGCAATTTTATCAGCTCCAGGGGCCGAAGGACTCGACCCTCCGGGAGGCCATCGAGCGGGAGGTCTTGTCGATGAGCCCCTCCCCCGAGCTTCAAGCCAAGGTCGCTTCGATGGAGGGTGTCCAGTTTGCTGCCGTCGGCCCCATCGCTCCGGAACAGGTCCGGTCGGAGATTCGCCAGGCTCTGTCCCAAGCAACCCTGCAGACGTGGGTCGGGCCCCTGGACCTGAACGACCGATGGGTTTGGCTCTGGTTCGACCGTCGGGAAGGCGGCGCTCAGGTGTCCTTCGAGACGGTCCGGGACCAGGTCTATGAACGGGTCGCCCAGGTGCGGGCCGACCAAGCGCGGGACCGCTACATTGAGGAACTGAAGAAGAACAGCTTCATTCGTATTTACTGTTCCAACCTGCCAGAGCCCTACCGATCCCTCTACGAAAAGAACCCAAACTGCATGCAGGGATGATCCCTGACTCCACCGCTCCGATTGGATTGGTAGGCAAGGACGGAGCACACCGATACGGAATGCGGGATGGGGGCGGCCTGCCGGCGCCGGATTCATAGGTCCGGTGAGCGAATGGCGAGTGGCGAATAGCTAATAGGGAGGGGCGACGGTTACCGTTCGCCATGTATCATGCTTATTCCACGTTCTGGACCTGCTCCCGGAGGTGGTCGATCGCCGTCTTCAGTTGCAAGAGCCGGTCCAGGTGGAGGGGGCCCTGCCACTTGGCGGCCAGCGTCGTGGCCTCTCGGTGAAGCTCCTGGACGATGAAGTCCAACCTTCGCCCGCAGGGCCATTCGAGTAAGGCTTCTCGGAAGGCTCGCACATGAAACCGCAGGCGGTCGATTTCTTCCCGCACGTCGGCCTTTTGAAGGCTGAGGGCCACCTCACTCCAGAGACGGTCGGGTTCCGGTACGGCAGGCCACGTCTGAAACCACTGCTCGACCCGCTGGCGCCACGTCTCTCGAACCTGGTCCTGGTACGTCGGCCAGACTGCCTCCAGATCGTCCAAGACTTGGACGACGACGCTCAGCTCCCGGTCGAGGACTTCTGCGATCCGGGCTCCCTCTTGTCGGCGGAACTGACACGCTTCCTGGAGGGCCGACTCGAAGGCTTCCTGAACGACGGGCGTCAAGGCCGACTGGACCTGCTCGACCCGGAGGGTCCACCCCGAGAGGCCGGGGAGTCGGAGCAGGCCGTCTACGTTCAGGTGCGTGGGCCATAGATCCTGCCAGGACTGAAGGAGTGTCTGGAGCCTCTCCAGGAGGGCCTGGAGGACTGGCTCGGGAAGCTGAAGTTCCAGCCAGGCCGGATTCTGATAGCGGGCTCGGACGGAGACCTTGACGTCGCCGCGACGGATGACCTCCAGGGTCCGCTTCTGGAGCGGGAATTCCAAAAAGGCCCACTCGGCCGGGGCTTGAAAATGCCAAGCAAAGTACCGGTGGTTGACGGTCCGGACTTCGACCTCCACGATGGCGTCCGGGGACTCTCGGCGGGCATACCCGTAACCCGTCATGCTGTAGACGGCCATAGGACCTCTCCCCAGGTGACGAGCGTGTCTTGGGCAGGTGGGCAAGTCGGCAGAGGCGGGGACCTGCGGTACCATATTAGGGGGTGGACCTGACAGTACGCCAGAGCGGGGCAAAGAGCAGGGAGCAAAGGGCATAGGGCAAATCGCAGTGAAGGACCGTTCGATTCGTGAAAACCCGGATGGATTCAGCTTTTCAGACCCTTCGAAAAATCGGTGCTGGGTGCTGGGTGTTGGGTGTTGGGTGTTGGGTTCTTGAAAAAGGGACCTAACACCGAGCACCCAACACCCATTCTGTCTGAAAAGCCGTGCTTCCCGGGCGTTGGAAAGGGCCGGCTGGACGCTATTCTCACGGGCCGAACGGTTCTGGTAGCCGAGTTGCCGAACTGCCGGGCTCCCGAATGGCCGATGGGCATATAGCTTGACTACCTTACTGCCTTATTGCCTTACTGCTCGATCCTTTGTCATGACCCAAAGCCGTTGGATGGGTTTGGACCTGGGCCTCCGATGGTGGGGTGTGAGCCTGTCGGACGTCGACCGCCGGACGGCTCGGCCCCTCGCCGTCTTGCCGGCGTCTGACCGCCCGGCCTGCGTCCGCCGGATTCAGACGTGGGTCCGGGACTACAGCGTGAGCCGGATCATCATCGGCCTGCCCTTATACGAGGGTCGGTGGACGCGTACGACCGAGACGGTATTTGTCCAAGCCGGCTATCTGCGTCGGCGCTTACGTGGCCTGGCGATAGGATTTGTCGACGAAAGTGAAACTTCCCAGGACGCCCGGCTTTACACGGCCGCCGGCGAGCGGGACGACGCCTGGGCGGCGGCGCTCATCCTTCAACGGGCCCTGGACGACCCGGCGGCAGTGTGGTCCTGGGATGACGTCCGGTCCCTCCGCCGCCGGTCGTCCAGGGGTGACCCACCATCGGCGTCGGGGACCCAGGACCCGGATGCCCAGCTTCCGGACTCCTAACCCCTGCATCAGGATATGGACATCTATAGATACGTCGAACGCTTAGAGGACCTCGTCGTCTGGCGGGGCCGTCACCTGGCCCGGTGGCTTCGGGGCGAAGTCTCCCTCCGGATGGGCGAGTTGTACACATACTTTGAGGACATCCTGAAAGAAGAAGCCGTCCGAGCCTTCCTGGAAGAAGCTCGCCCTGAGGCCGCTCGGTCCCCCTACGCGTGGGTCGCCCCCATGCGGATGGCCCTCTGGCTCCACTGGGAATCGGCCACCATCGAGGACCTTGAATCGATCTGGCGCGCATGGGGCAAGCGAGTTGGGGCCGAAGACCGCTCTTTGGCCCAAGTATGGCGTGAATCACTTCAGGCCGGCGACCCGGAGGTCGCCCGACGGTTCGCCCAGGGTCTGGACGCCCGGAATACCCTTCGTCTCCAGTGGCTGGCCCGCTGGCAGGCCGTCCTGCGGGCCTGGCAGGTCCCCGACGGTCGCCAATTCTACACCCGCTGGCAGGGGTGGGACATGGCGGCTTGGGAGACCCAGCGCCAGGTCTGGCTGGATGCTCAAGAAGCTCGGTACTTCGAGCTTTACGAGGCGCACGTTCCTGCCGAGTCGGGCCGACTCCCGCACTGGTCCGTCCTCTTCCGATGGCCGGCCTCGGCCGAGGCCGCCGCCCAACGGTTGGCCCCCGTGGGGTCGGCCTTGATCGATTTCTTGTGGAAGCACGTCTTACAGGCACCGGAAGAGGGCTATGTCGAGGTCCAATGGTGGGAGCCATCCGAGCCGACCCCCATCGTCGGGGCCCACGCCCTCTTCGATGGCTCGACGCTATGGCTCTTCCGCAGTGCCGGGTCGTCCCCGTGGGACGTCTGGGAGCGCCTCTTCCTGTGGGGCCGGGCTCAACCAGCCCTGTGGACCCCGGAGGAATATACCTGGACCCGACTGGCTGGCGGGGACCCGTCCGTTCCCTTGGGATGGGGCCTCTGGTGGGCCCGATGGCTGAGCCGCCCCAGCTTCTGGCGGGCCCTTCAATGGGAGCCTCAATGGGACGAATTCCAGACGGGCCTGACCTGGCTGGACACCTGGCTGGGCCGCTGGTGGGCAAATCTGGCTCTGGCCTCCGTCGAGACGATGGGCATCCCGGCCGACGAGGTCGGCCGTTACCTGTATGAACTCCGGCAGGACGTCCAACGGAGCTTGGGCCTCCAGGTCGAGGCCGAACTCCTCCTTCCCTGGGCCGTCAACCGGGGCTGGCCCCTGTGGTGGTTCCGGGGCTGGTGGATGGCCGAGGCCGTCCACCGCTTCTTAGAAGACCGTTGGGGACCGACGTGGTGGAAAGAGCGGACGGCTCGTATGTGGCTATTCGACCTCTGGGGCGTGGGGACGGACCTGGCCGTCGAGGATATCCTGAAGGACTTGGGCTTTTCCCTACCGGGCGTATAAACCTGGCGGATGGGTAGGTAGTAAGGCAATAGGGCAGTAAGGTGGAGGTAGTCCGAGTCTATCGGAAGGTCGGACCGCTTCACAACCTCACTACCTTAGGGCCTTACGGCCCTACTGCCTCATTGCCTAATGGCCTTAACTACCGCCCATCGGCCTACCCCTATCAAGGTCCCACGTATCCCAACTGCTGGAGTTGGGCCTTCAGGTCACTGGGGAGGGGGACCGGACGCCCGCCGTCATGCATGCGGGCCATCGCTTGCCGCAGGCGGTGGACGATCGTCTCAAAGGCTGGGTCTGGGGCCTCATCGCGGAGAGGTCTATCGTCCAGGGCCAGGTACAAGACCTGGCCTGGGGCGACCCAGAGTTTTTGCTTTCCCGTGTGTACGGCGGCGGCCGGGACCCGAAGCTCCCAGGCCGTAGCCCAGGCCCGGTGCGACTGCCACCGGTCTTCCCGCCAGAGGGCGAAGCCCCGCCAAGCCGGCGGCGGGTCCAGGCCGGCCCAGGCGAGGACCGTCGGGGGGATATCGGTCTGGCTGACGAGGATGTCGATCCGCTGAGTACTCATAGGGCGATGGGTGTCCGCCAAGACCCAGGGGACCCACAGGAGTTCATCGAAAAGATACGTCCCGTGGGAAAAGAAAATGCGGGTCCCGTCGGGTCGCTCCCGGACGATCACCTGCCCGTGGTCGGCTGTGATCGAGACGATCCACCGCTGGCGAGGTCGGTCCCATCGTCCGACGACGCCCTTTACGAGGCGCCCGACGTGATAATCCGTGTAGGCGATGTCAGCCCGATAGCGGGTGGCCAGCCGGTCGGGTTGGTATTCGTTCCGGTCCAGATGCGGCCAGAGGTAGGGCGGGACACAGTTTTCCCCGAAGTACAACTCGACAGGACAGACCGATAGGTTCATCGGCAGGAGCCAAGGCTCGGCCGTATTCGCCCGCCAGTACTCGGGCCAGGGCGACGGGGCGTCGTACGGCTCGTGGGGGTCCAGGTAATGGACCCAGAGGAGGAGCGGCCGGGACGACGTCCGCCGCCGGAGCCACTGCAGGACGGCGTCGGTCAGACGTTCCGCCGGCATCCAGGGATCGCCCAGAAAGACGACCGTGTCAAACTGGGCGGCGATCCCCAGAGCCGGCGCCGCCAGGCCGGGATGGTTTGTAAAGAAGACCGTCTGGTATCCATACTGCCGCCCAAGCCACCGAGGCCACGAGACTGTCCCGCCGGCAGGCGGCGTGTCCCAATCATAGACGCCGTGTTCGAGGGGGGTCCCTCCGTAAAGGAGAGACGCCATCGTCGGAGGTGTCCAAGAAGCCGTCGCTAAGACTTGCTCGAACACAAAGCCCCGACCGGCGACCCGGTCGATAGCCGGCGTGATCGGCCAGGGGGCCCCGTACACGCCGACATAGTCCCGCCGGAGTGTGTCGACCGTGATGAACAGGATGGAGGCTCGCGGGAGGCCCGTCGGCTTGGAGAGGGTCCCGAAGGTCCCGACGACTGCTAAGACCACCCCCAGGGCGCTGACCCCGATGAGGGCTCGAAATCCGAGTCCCCGAGCGTCCATCCATCCCTCCCAGCGGAGGCCAACCTCCGTGCGGCATAGGCGGGGACCTATCCTATCGAACCCCGAGGTCCCAGGGCAAATCGAGCCTGCCGGACCCATCACCAGTGCATGGGCCGATGGGCCGGTCGGGAGTTCGGGAATTCGGCAATTCGGGAGTTCGGGGACTCGGGTATTGGGGGCCGGCCGGGGAGTGGATGGGTCCTTGAGGCCGGAGCCGGCGGTCGGCGACCAGAGAAGGCGAAGGGTCAAGAAAACTTCCAGGAGACGTGGGGACCTGGAACGCTCCATGCCCCCTTGCCTTCTACGTCTGTCGCCGAACGACCCTCCCGAACTCCCGCATGGCCGAACTGCCGGACTGCCGAATTGCTGAACTCCCGAAGGGTCGGAAAGGCCGAATCTATAAGGGTTTTCACGAACCGAAGGGCCCTGTTAAACTATAAGGAAGCATGAGGAGGTCGCCCATGTCCAGGCCAGGACGTGGCTTTTGGACCATCGGGTGGGTCTTAGGCGTTTTCTGGCTACTCGCCGGGTGGGCGGAGGCCTCGACGCTGGAGGCCTTTCTCCAGGCGGCGGCCCGGAATCCCTCGGAGGCCTATTTGACCCAGTGGCTGGACCAGCACGGATGGCCGACCGTAGACGTCGGGGGGCTGATCCGTCTCTTGCGGTCACCGGTCCCGACGGGCCTGATCCTTCGGATCGCCGAACGGTCGGCCCAAACGCCGGATGCGTCCGGTATCCTGCGCGTCGAGGGGACCAGCGTCTGGCTGAAGGGCGATATGCGTCTGGCCATCCTCGAACGAGACGGCCAGCGGAGCTGGATGATTACGAACCGGACACCGACGGGCGAACGCATCGGCGGCCCCGTCCCCCGGGCGACGACCGTGACAGTCGAAGCGCCTCGGGAGATTCGCGTCATCCACGAATATCCGGAAGCCCCGGAGCGACGCCCCCGGCGTCGGGACGAGGCGGCTCCGATGCCCTCAGAGACCCCGACACCGACATACACCGCTCCCATCTATCTCTTCCCCAATCCCTTGTTCTGGCAGTTGACCTGCGCCCTCCAGGGCATTCAGTGCGAGGTCGTCCGGCCCGTGCCGCCCCAGCCGATCCCGCCGTCGGTGACGACCCTCCCGGCCTTTGTCCAGACGACGCCCCCGGGTCCGATCCCGCCCGTGCAGGTCCCCGTGACGCCGGCCCCCGTCGTCCAGGGTCCGGCCGTCCGATTCCAACCCGTGACGCCTCAGCCGTTCGCCCCGGCGCTCACGCCTTCCGTCCCGACGCCGACGTGGCGGTCTCGGGTCCCACCGATGCCGACGTTCTCGTCCCGACCGTCGGCCCGACCCCGGTGATCGGAAGGTGCCGGGTGCGGGTATTCGGTAGCGGTCCGTCGTCCCCATCGGCCTATCCGGCCTGACGTTGGGACGCCGTCTGCGGTCCCGAGGCGACAGGAGGCAGGAAGTCTCGCCTGACGGGATGGCTTCTGCTCGACTGCGTCGTGCGTCCAGGGCGGCGGTGGATCGCCCCGGACCCGGCCAGATAAGTCTTTTTTGGCCGTTTCTAAAACTTCCCGGCCCCCCTGGCCCCATGACATGAAATTCATTCAGCTTGCAGAATGGGTTTCTTTTTGTAGAATCCCCTGAACAGCCCCGCGCATCCACGGAGAAGCCCCTATGACCCTCCATCCTATTGTCGAACGTGCCCAGCGTCACCTGACCCCGGCTTTGGTCATCGACTGGCCCTTAGCCGTCGCCCGGGCGGAAGGTCCCTACGTCTATGACCCGGACGGAAAGCCATACCTGGACTTCGCCTCCGGGACGGCCGTCGCCAACATCGGCCACCGCCCGCCCCGCGTCTTAGAGGCCCTCCGGCGGCAGATGGACCGTCTCATCCATGCCGGCTGTACCTACTACTTTGAGGCCCTCGCCGAGCTGGGCGAAAAGCTGGCCCAGGTCATGCCTGGCGACATCGACACCTTTTTCTACAGCAACTCGGGGGCCGAGGCCGTCGAGGGAGCCATCAAACTGGCCAAGTACGTGACGGGCCGGCCCGCCGTCATCGCTTTCGAGGGGGCCTTCCACGGCCGCACGCTGGCCTGCATTTCCCTGACGACGTCGGCCGTCAAGTTCCGACGGCGGTATGCGCCGCTTCTCCCCGAGGTCTACCACGTACCCTTCCCGAACCCCTATCGGTTTGAGGGCACGCCGGACGAATGCGTACAGGCGACGATGGACGCCTTGTACCGGCTGTTCGAGACCCGGGTCCCGCCGGAGGCGGTGGCGGCTATCCTCGTCGAGCCGATTCAGGGCGAGGGCGGCTACGTCGTCCCGCCTCTGTCGTTTCTCCAGGCCCTTCGGAAGGTCTGCGACGACCACGGAATCCTGCTTGTCCTCGACGAGGTCCAGACGGGCTTTGGGCGTACGCTTCGGTGGTTTGCCTGTGAACATGCCGGGGTCGTCCCCGACGTCATGGCCGTCGCGAAGGGGATCGCCTCGGGGCTTCCCCTAAGCGCCGTGTGTGCGCCCCGTCGGATCATGGAGCAGTGGAGTCCCGGGGCCCACGGTACGACCTTTGGGGGCTCACCCCTTTCGTGTGCGGCGGCCATCGCGACCATCGACACGATTCGGGAAGACCGGCTCCTGGAGAAGGGGCAGGCTCTCCAGCCCGGGATGATGGAGGGTCTCCGCCGGCTTCAGGACAAGTACGAGTGCCTGGGGGACGTCCGGGGCCTCGGTTACATGGTCGGCCTCGAGTTTGTCCGAGACCGTCGGTCCAAGCGACCCTGGGGGGAGCTCGTCCGGCGGGTCTTGGAAAATGCCCTGGCC
Organism: Acidobacteriota bacterium; assembly: GCA_030550225.1. Lineage (GTDB taxonomy): Bacteria > Acidobacteriota > HRBIN11 > HRBIN11 > HRBIN11 > HRBIN11. The sequence continues at coordinate 9,129 of JAUQPV010000071.1, forward strand.
GACGGCCTGCTTCTGATCACGTGCAGTCGACACGGGAACGTCATCCGATGGATCCCACCCCTGGTCGTCGAGGCGGAGCACCTCGACCGGGCGATCCGCATCCTCGACCGGGCCATCGAGCGGGCCCTCCGGGAGGTCGGATAGTGAGGCTCCGGGTCCCGGGAGAAAAAGAGGTTCCAGGTACCAGGTCCCGGGCCCCCCCATTTTCGTATCTCTCGGGTAGACCCTACAAAAGTCCTGAGGCTTGAGACCCCTTCCTTGGAGACCTGGGACCCGGCACCCGAGACCTTTCGCGAGGAGGTGATGCATGAGGCGACGTCGGGTCATCATCATGGGCGCGGCCGGTCGGGACTTCCACAACTTCAACGTCGTGTATCGAGACGACCCGTCCTATGAGGTCGTCGCCTTCACGGCGGCGCAAATCCCCAACATCGCTGGCCGCCGGTATCCCCCTGAGCTGGCAGGTCCGCTGTATCCGGAGGGTATCCCCATCGTCCCCGAAGAAGACCTTCCCCGGCTCATCCGGGAATATCAGGTCGACGAGGTCGTCTTCGCTTACAGCGACGTGTCTCATCAGTACGTCATGGAGCGGGCGGCCGTCGCCCTGGCCCATGGGGCCGACTACCGCCTGATCGGGCCCCGGGCGACGATGCTCAAGAGTCGGAAGCCCGTCGTCTCGGTCTGCGCCGTCCGAACGGGCAGTGGCAAGAGTCAGACGACCCGGTATGTCGTGGCGTGTCTTCAGCGGGCCGGCTATCGGGTCGTCGTCGTACGGCATCCGATGCCCTACGGGGACCTGACCCGCCAGCGGGTCCAACGATTTGCGACCCTGGAGGACCTGGACCGCTACGAGTGCACCATCGAGGAGCGGGAAGAATATGAGCCCCATCTCCGGCGGGGCGTCGTCGTTTACGCCGGTGTCGACTATAAGGCCGTTTTAGAGGCGGCCGAGCCGGAGGCCGACGTCATCGTCTGGGACGGCGGCAATAACGACTGGTCTTTCTTTGAGCCGGCCGTCGAGGTCGTCGTCGCCGACCCCCACCGGGCGGGTCATGAGCGCACGTACTACCCGGGGTCCGTCAACTTCCTGCGGGCCCACGTCGTCGTCATCAACAAGGTCGATAC
>JAUQPV010000072.1 GCA_030550225.1 Acidobacteriota bacterium
CAATTCCCGCACGGCCCCCATCTCGGCCCGGATCGTCCGGTTGTTGAGGATGCCATAGACGGTCAGGGCCGCGCCCAGGATGGTCGCCATCGTACCCGTCAAGGCCAAGGCTTCCCAAAAACTCACGGCTCACCTCCCCTTGCGCTTGGGCCCAAAGTGCGGGATGGAATCCGGACCGGAGGCGCTTCATGGAGTCCCCCGGATGGCCTGACGGGTCCGCTCCGATTCGGAGACGATGAGACTGGCCAGGTACTTGATGGCCTCGGCCATCTCCCGCCGCGCTTCGGCCATCTCCCGCCGCGCCTCAGCCACCTCCCGTCGGAGTTCCTCCTGACCCCGTTCGATGCGGTCCAGGATTTGCATCGCCTCTCGCCGGGCCTCGGCGACTTCTTGACGAAGGGCCTCCTGACCCCGTTCGATGCGGTCCAGGATTTCGAGCGCCCTTCGCTGGAGCTCCAGGACCATCTGCTGGAGTTCCATCGACCTCTGCTGGAACTCTACAGTCCCCTGGCGGAATTCTCGGATCAATTCCCGCACGGCCCCCATCTCGGCCCGGATCGTCCGGTTGTTGAGGATGCCATAGACGGTCAGGGCCGCGCCCAGGATGGTCGCCATCGTACCCGTCAAGGCCAAGGCTTCCCAAAAACTCACGACCGCCCTCCCTCGTGTAAGGATACGCAAATCCATCCTTCTTTCATGCAAGCCGGCTTTTCCAAAAGCGTCTCGACCAGCGGCTTATCCCGTCGCGGCCGGACCCGCCCCGGCCAGGCCCAGCTTTTCTCGGAGCTGGGCTTCCAGCTTTTGGGCGACTTCGGGGTTTTCTTTCAAAAACTGCTTGGCGGCTTCCCGACCCTGACCGAGCTTGAGGTCGCCGAAGGAGAACCAGGCCCCCGACCGGACGACGAGCTTGTGTTCCAGACCCAGGTCGATGAGGTCACCCTCCCGGGACAGGCCCTCGCCGAACATGAGGTCCACGTCGGCCTGCTTGAAGGGCGGAGACAGCTTGTTTTTGACGACCCGGATCCGGGTCCGGGCGCCGACGTTCTCCTCGCCCTGCTTGATGGAGGCGACCTTCCGGATGTCGATCCGCAGGGAGGCGTAGAACTTGAGGGCCCGGCCGCCGGGCGTCGTCTCGGCCACACCGTAAGTCATCGGGCCGATCTTCTCCCGAATCTGGTTGATGAAGATCAGGCACGTCTGGGAACGGTTAACGATGCTCGTCAGTTTCCGAAGGGCCTGGGACATCAAGCGGGCTTGCAGGCCGACATGCTGGTCCCCCATCTCGCCTTCCAGCTCCGCCTTCGGCACGAGGGCCGCCACGGAGTCGATGACGACGATGTCCACGCCGCCGCTCCGGATCAGCGTCTCGGCGATCTCTAAGGCCTGTTCTCCGTAGTCCGGTTGGGAGATGATCAGGTCGTCGACCCGAACGCCCAACTTCGCCGCGTACTCCGGGTCGAGCGCATGCTCGGCATCGATGAAGACGGCCACGCCGCCATCCTTCTGGGCTTGGGCGATCATGTGCAGGGCCAGGGTCGTCTTGCCGGACATCTCCGGACCAAAGATCTCGACGATCCGGCCGCGGGGGAACCCGCCGATGCCTAAGGCGACGTCCAAGCTCAGGATTCCCGTCGGGATGACCTGAACCCGGGCGACGGCCTCCTTCTGACCAAGGCGCATGATGACGCCCTTGCCGAATTGGCGCTCCAGTTGGAGCATGGCCGCTTCGATCATCCGCCGCTTTTCTTCCTGCACAGGCAGGGTCGGTTCTTCCCGTTTCACTGCCATGGGTCTATCCTCCTCGATGGGATTCTAAAGCCTGGGCTTCCGGTCGGCCAGGGGCTCTCGAAAGGCCAGACTGGTTCGGCTTGGGAAACCCATGTGAATTCAGCCTTTCCGACTCACCGAGAAAGACGATTTTTCAAGGTCCGGCAGATAGGCCGGTCAGCCGATAGACCCCTTGAGCCACGAGCCATGACTCACGAGCGCATCTCACCGGGACCTGGCACCTGGGACCCGGGACCTTGTTGAAAATAAGCGTCGTCTTGTCTGGCTCAATGCCCCATGCGTCTTCGTGAAAGCCCAGTCGGAGTATAGGGGCCGGCTGTCGGATGTTCGATCGATGACCCTGGCCGAATACGCAGGACCGGGGGCGCATCGACCAGAGGTAAAATATAAGAGAAATTTGAGCCCTTGACAATCCCCTGTCCAATCTCCGCAGGAGCAAGAGCCCAGCGCCGTTCCCTTCGAAGCAAGGGCATAGAGCAAAACGCCAGGGGTCAAGCGCGCTCTTTGCCCTTCCAGGACAGGACCCGTGTCCTACACGATCTTACCGTTACCGGTGACGTGAGGGCTCGTCACTTCTCGGCCGGCGTCTCCGACTCGACGACGGCCCGGTCGACCAGCATGATGGGAATATCGTCCTCGATGGGGTACTTGCGGCCGCACTGGCTACACTTCAGCCACTGGCCGTCCGGTGTCAGACGGACCGGCGTCTTGCACAATGGACAGGCCAGGATTTCCAGGAGTTCCGGCGCCAGGGCCATCATTCACCTCCTTTCCGCCGCCGGGCCGAGGAGGGCCTTCAAGTCGGGCTGGTCCGGATTCGCCGCCAGGGCATCCTGGAGCAGGGGTCGGGCTCGGTCCCTTTGACCGGCTGTCCAGTAGCAGAGACCCAGGGCCCGCAGGAGACGCCAGTGCCGCTGGCCGGCTTGGAGGAGTTGCTCCATCTTCGGGAGGGCCGTCTCGCATCCGTTCAGTTCTCCTTGAGCCAGGACTTGGAAGAGCCGCCGGTTCGCATTCTCCGCCGGTAGGACCTGCAAGAGGTTCAGGGCTTCACCGGGTCGCTTTGTCGCCAGGTAGAATTCGGCCAGCCGGAGGGCGGCGGGTTCAAAATCCGGTTTTCGCTGATGGGCTCGCCGAAGCCAAGCCTCGGCCTCCGACGTCCGATTCTGGGCCCAGGCCTGTTCGCCGGCCGCCAGGTCCCAGGCGAAGAGGTTCGCCCGGGGCAGGGAACGGGTATAGGTCTGGGGGTGGGGGACGGCGCCCAGGGGTGTGACCGAAAAGGGTAGGGTCCACGTCCCGACGGTCGTCTGGGCATTCTGGAGAGTCACGGTGACTTGATAGCGGCCCGGCGGAAGGTCTTTCAGGCTCACCGGGACCAGCCATTCGTAGGTATCCGGGAGGGTCGCCGTAGTCAGCGGGACCAGTCGGCTCGACCGCGGGGCAGACTTCTGACCGGGCTCAGCCGACTGGACCTCGACCTGAAGGCGGACGTCGTCGGGCTCCTTCGTATATACACGGCCCCCGACGTATAGGGTCTCCGCGGCCGTGAATTGCTGTTTCAGGTCGATGCCCAATCGGTACAGTCCTGTCTGGAAGGGGCTCAGGAAGGCAGGGTCGGCTGGGTCTGTGCGGTACCCCAGGACAGGCGGGTCGGCGTACGTCTGGCCGGGCGGCACGGCCGGGACCGACAGGCGATCCTCCCAGAAAGAGAATTCCCGGCCCAGGGGATTCTTCAGGAGGACGCGCACTCGGTAGGACCCCGGGATCAGGGGAATGGCGTCTTGGAGGAGGACGCCGCTGGCCCGGATGCGGCGAAGCTCGGCCTGGTCCTTGAAATCCAATCGAAAACGCTTCTGAAACTGATAGACCCGTCGACCCGTGGCTTCGTCTTCGATGGACCCGACAGTCTCGAAAATCGCATAGATCCCGGCATCCGTCTCAGCGACCGAGATCGTCTCTGGCTGGAAGGCGTAGGCCCACAGGTGGTAGCCCAGGTCGGGCCACCACTGGAGAACATAGCCAAAGCGTGCGGGAATGAACCGGTTGGCTTCCTCGATGTCGATCATGCCGGCGTAGCGCTCGAAGTCCCGGGCATACGAGTCGTCGAAGTTTTCGCGCGGGGACTCGAGGATGCGGGCGATGATGAGGTCGGCCTCCGGCGAGGGCGTAAAGCCCAGGGGGATGTCCCCCGGGATAGGGGACAAGGCGACTTGGGCCAGGGTCGGATGGATCGCCTGAAGCTTGTCGTAGAGGGCCTCATAGTTGAAGGGGTCTAAGCCCTCCGGGCGGATGAACAGGCTATAGGGGCCGTCGCCAGACGGGCTATACAGCTTGTAGTCTCCGACCCCATGCGGTTTGTAGAAGACCATGGCGAAGTGGGCCGGCAGGCCGGGACGGCCTTCGCCGTAGTAGTACCAGACTTCCGTCGGATAGACGTCCAGGTCCATGTCGAAGCGTTCCGTACTCTTGGGCGGCCCGAGAATCATGTAGACCCGCCCACGGTCGGTCTTCCAGCCGGGCACGCCGCCGAAGCGGAATCGCTGGTTGACATAAGCAAAACGGCGTTCCATTTCATCTCGATATTCGTTCTCCGGGGTCCCAGGCGTTGGGTCCCGCATCTTCCAGAACAGCTCGATAAAGCGGTCCCGCTGTTCGTCGGTCGAGAGTTTTTGGAAAACTTCCCGCTCCTTGGGCGTCATGATCCAATGGGTCACTTCTAAGAAGTGCTGATACTTTTCCTTCAGGGGCGCCGACGGGGAGGGTCCTTGAGAAAAGGCCAGACTGACGCCCAGGCCGATACTGAGCAAGACAAGTCGTCCGGGCCTACGGATCCTCTTCATGGCGGTCCTCCGGCCCTCCCGATACCGGGGATATAGAGAAAACGGCTATCGGTCCAGCGTTCCGGTGAATCGGTATCTCCAGGCCGGTCATTCCGCGGGCGCAGTGCCCCACAACTGGCGCCACAGGCGATGGGCGTCCATGATACAGCGGGCCAGCACGTCGCGAGACCATATCATACCGATCGTCTGCACCGGTTCGTCGGCGGCGACGCTCTTCCGCTCCAGACGGACCTGCCAGGGGTTCGACAGGCCATACCACCAGAGCTCATAGTAACTGCGACGGCCGTCGGGCCACTCAGCTGGCCGGGCCGACCGAACTAAAGCCGTCCACTCGCGGGGTTCCCACTCGACGACCTGGAGAGGCTCGGTGAGATAGTCGACCGTGGCGCACCAGGACTCGACCAAGCGGTAGAAGTGTTGCCGGGTCGGCGTGCGGGTGTCGGGGACCCGCCAGTCGATGCAGAGCTGGTGGAGGACGACGGCCCATCGGTCCGAGTCGGCCACATGACACTCGACTCGGAGGTCGCCGAGGTCGAGGACCGCTGGACCGCTACTCTGGGCCGAGAGCTGATGGCAGAACTTCTGGATGCGCGGCCATTCGGCCATGCCTGTACCTCCTTTCCTCTTCTAATATGGACGCCTCTTCGGGGAATGGCAAGGACCAGGAAGGAGGAATGAGGATTGAGGAATTAGGAATGTGGGATGACCCAATCCTCAGTCCTCATTTTTTTCATTCCTCAATCCTCATCTCAGGCCATCTGGACTTCCAGGTGGGAGCCGCCGTCGTAAGTCAGGACCCGCCGCCGGTTCTGGATGACCGTCTCCAGGTGGACAGGCCGTTTCCAGAGGGCATAGATGTGTTTCAGGGTCTCCTTGGCGTAGGGGATGTCCAGGTCGACGCCCTCGTGCTTGTGCTTGAGATAGAGCTCGCCCCGGTTTTTGTAGTTGCCGTCCTGGACATAAATGATGGGCTTGCCAAAGTTGGTCAACTGGAGGAGGAGCTGGTGCTTGACCTTTTGGTAGTCCCGGTCCTTGATCTCGTAGTAGCCCGTCTCCCGATTGTACTGGTAGACGAACAGCTTGTGCCGCTCGCAGAACTCCTCCGTCAGGAACTGGTCGATGAACGTCAGGTCGTTGGCAAACCGGCGGACCTCAAAGATTTTTTGGAGGCCCAAGCCCAGCTTCCGGTCCCACTGGGCCTTGACTTTCATGTCGTCGCAGGCTTCCCACTCGGGGCCAAACCGGCCCTTATTCCACCGTTCCTCGATGTCCTTCCAGAGCTCGTAGCCCAGCTTGTACGGGTTCAGCCGGTGGGGCGGGGCGGCCAAGACGCCTGAATGTTTGTCGGCATACTCGATGACCTCGGGGTCCTTCAGGAGGTACCGGGTCATGATCCGGGAGTGCCAGAAGGTGGCCCATCCCTCGTTCATGATCTTGGTCGCCCGTTGGGGGGCGAAGTAGTAACTCTCGTCCCGGATGATGGAGAGGATGACCTTCTGCCAGTTCTCGAGGGGGGCATGCTCGATAAGAAACAGCAGGATGTCCTTCTCGGGGGCGATCGGGAAGGGCGGCGGCGTCTGACGTTTCTTCTCATGCTGTTGCTTCTGGGCCTCGATGAACTCGGGCGGGTTGATGTAAGGGTCCAGGTAGGGCCGGGGGACCTTCAACTTGACGGGCGTCGGACGGGGCTGGACCTCCTCAGGCTTCTGGCGGCTCTTGCGGGGGATAAACAGGGAGTGGAAGTCGATGAGGTCCTCCAACGACAGGCAGATGTCCAAGAAAGACTCGACCTCCTCAGGCCCATATCGCTCGATGTAAGTCTGAATGGTCGCCTCGTGGTTGGCCATCGTGTCGATCATCTTGCGGTTCGTCTTGGAAAACCACGTGTTGTTCTTAAAGAAGTCCGAGTGGGCGAACACGTGGGCGATGACCATCTTCTGGTCGACCAGGGTATTACTCTCCAGGAGATAGGCGTAAGCCGGGTCGTTGTTGACGACCATCTCGTAGATCCGGTGGAGGCCGTACCGGTAGCTCTGACGGATGTACTCGTACTCCATCCCGAAGCTCCAGTGGGGGTAGCGCTTCGGGAAGCCCGCGTAGGCGGCCAGCTCGTTCATCGTCTCGTAGTCGACGATCTCGAAGACCGTCTCCAGGGGGTCCAGTCCTTCCTGAAGGACGTACTCGTAGACTTCCTGCACGACGTCCTGAATCTGTTCATGCGTCCATCGAGCCATCGTCGGTATCCCGGCCGTCGCTCGGTGTTCGGTCTTAGGTGTCGGGTTTATAAAAAGACCCCGCACCCAATACCCAACACCGAACACCCGTCATTTCCCCTTTCCCAGGAAGGCCTTGATAGAGTCGTAAATTTCCTCCTTGCTGTTGATCCGGGACAGGATGAGGTTCTCGGCCCGCCCGAGGTGCCGTTCCAGGTGGTAGATGAAGTCACCGCTCCCGTAAGCGCTTTTGACCTGGCCGTAGCAGAAAAGGTTTACGTTCGGCAGGTAGTGCTCCCGGAGGAGCTTGATACAGGTCTCGGTGTCGCCGCCGTCCCAGTTGTCGCCGTCGGAAAACTGGAACACATAAATGTTCCATTCGTCGGGCGGGAATCGCTCCTGAATGATCTCCCAGCCCAGCTTGTAGGCCGACGAGATGCGGGTCCCCCCGCCCTCCCGAAGGCGGAAGAAGGTCTCCCGGTCGACCTCCTTGGCGGCGGCGTCGTGAACGATGTAACACGTCTCGGTCCGCTTGTAGTGGTGTCGAATCCACAGGTCGATCCAGAAGCTCTCCAGGCGGACGATCTCCTTCTGCTCCGGTCCCATCGAGCCGGAGACGTCCATCATGTACAAGATGACGGCCTTGGCGATGGGGACGAGCCGGACCTTCCAGCTCCGGTAGCGGCGGTCCTCCCGGATGGGGACGACGATGGGGTTCTCAAAGTCGTAAAGACCAGCGATGAGCTGACGCTTCAAGGCTTCCTTATACGTGCGCTTGAAGTGGCGAAGCGACTCGGGCCCCGACCGGGCGATCCCCGTGTAGCGCTCCTTCTCGACGTAGATGTCCTCCTTCCCCTTGGGGACGATCCGGGGAAGCTCCAGCTCCTCGGCCAGAATTTGAACGAGTTCCTCGAAGGTCAGCTCGACTTCGAGCAGGTGCTCCCCAGGTTGGTCGCCGGCCGCCGCGCCGCCCTCGACCTCGCCGACTCCGATAGGCGTCCCGATGTCGCCCTCGCCCTGGCCGACGCCGCCCATCTTGCGGGTGTCGAACCGGAAGTGGGGAATCTCGATACGCGGGAGCGGGATGCTGACGACGCCCCGGCCCCGGGGGACCAGGATCTCTCCGTGGCTCATGTACTTGCGGAGGTTTTCCCGGATCTTGCCCTTGACGATTTCCCGAAAACGCTGATAGTCCCGCTCGATTTGAAGCGCCATGGTTTTCCGTGTTAGGCGTCGGGTCTTCGGTATTCGGTTTCTTGGAAAATCATGCGCTCAGCCGTCCTCCCCATCGACCGAGGAGAGGGACCCTTTTTGTAAGAAAAGCGACCCGGGGACGAACCTCGGCGGACCGGTTCAGCCGCGACGCGGGGCATTACCTGACAGCGGACACCGTCACTGCTTAATGTCACCCCGGGCGAAGATGCTGGCCACGTAGTGGAGGACGTCCGAGGCACAGATGTCGCAGTACCCGAAGTTCCGCTTCATCCGGGCCTTGATGATGTCGATCTTCTCCTGCGTCTCCTTGTCGACGACGCTCGTCACAAGGCTCGACAGCTTGATGGCGTCTTTCTGGTCCTCGAAGAGCTTGAGCTGGAGCGCCCGATACAGACGTTCGTTCGACCGGTAGTCGAAGCCTTTTCCGCTGACGGCCAGGGCTCCGATGTAGTTCATCAGCTCCCGCCGGAAGTCGTCCTTGCGGTTTTCGGGAATATCGATCTTCTCCTCGATGGACCGCATGAGTCGTTCGTCGGGCTCTTCGTACTGGCCCGTGTACTTGTTCCGGATCTTCTCGCCCAGCGTATAAGCCCGGACGTTGTCGATGTAGTTCAGGAACAGCCGGTTGATAGCCTCCTCGTCGGCGACGATGGCCTGCTGGACCTCGTTCTTGATGAGTTCTTCATACTCGGACCGCACGAGGGCCATCAGCTCCCGGTAGTACCGCCGCTGGTCCTCCGAACTGATCAGCGAGTGGTGATCGAGGCCGGCCTCCATCTCATTCATGACCATGAAGGGGTTCACGCAGGTGACCGTCGGGTCAGCGACGAGGGCGTTCGAGATCTTGTCTTGGACGTAACGGGGGGAGATGCCGAACATGCCCTCTCGGCGGGCTTCCTTTCGGAGCTCGGCGACCATGTCGGCCGTGAAGCCCGGGATCATCTTGCCGTTGTACAGCTTGAGCTTCTGCATGAGCGTGATGTTGTAAATCTTGGGTTCCTCAAGCCGTGTCAGGATGGCCCACATGGCGGCGACTTCCAGGGTATGGGGGGCGATGTGCTTGCCCCGGACCCGCTCGGGATTGAAGTACTTCTGGTAGATCTTGATCTCATCGCTGAGGCGGAGGACGTAGGGGATATCGACCTTGATCGTCCGGTCCCGGAGAGCTTCCATGTACTCGTTGTTTTGAAGCTTTCGATACTCGGGTTCATTCGTGTGGCCGATGATGACTTCGTCGATGTATGTCTGGGCAAACTTTTTCGGCTTGATGAGATGCTCCTGCGAAGCCCCCAGCAGGTCATACAGAAAGGCCACGTCCAGCTTCAAGACCTCGATGAACTCGATGAGACCCCGGTTGGCCACACAGAACTCGCCGTCAAAGTTGAAGGCCCGGGGGTCCGAATCGGACCCGTAGATGGCGATCTTCCGGTAGTTGATGTCGCCCGTCAGCTCCGTCGAGTCCTGGTTTTTCTCGTCCTTCGGCTGGAAGGTCCCGATGCCGACGCGGTCTTTTTCCGAGAGGATCAGGCGGCGGACCCGTACGTGGCGGATGACCCGATTCCAATCGCCCTGGTACTTCCGCATGAGTTCCCGGTACATGAAACGGCACGGCGGGCATAGGTCACCTTCGACGAAGATCTGCTGGTCGTCCGGCAGACGGCGGTTGACTTCATCGAGGATGGCGTCCCGAATCTCGGCGGGGATCAGCTTCAGGGGTTCTTCGTTGATGGGGCAGGGGTGGAGGACCGACGAGTCGGGGGTCCGGTACCAGTCGTCGGGGTCGATCTCCATCGGGATCCAACTGAAGGAGTAGAGGGCGCCCTCGTCGCTCTTGGAGTACTCTTCGAGACCCCGCTTGAGCAAACGCACGATCGTGCTTTTGGAGCTACCGACGGGACCGTGCAGGAGGATGACCCGGCGTTCAGGCCCGTAGCCCTGGGCCGCCGCCTTAAAGAGATTGACGAGTTGCATCAGGTACCGTTCCAGGCCGTAGATGGCGTCCTCGGGGGCAA
>JAUQPV010000073.1 GCA_030550225.1 Acidobacteriota bacterium
CCCGTCGCTATCTGCAGAGTGCGTACCGATTTTACGAACGGGGTGACTACGAACAGGCGCTTCGAGACTGGCAGACCGTCGTCGAGAAGTTTCCCGATTCGCCCCACGCACCGGAGGCCCTGGTCGCCATCGGCCGGTACTTCCTGGAGCGGCGCGCCGACCCGGATGCGGCGCTGGAGGCCTTCCAGGCAGTCCTCCAGCGGTATCCGAAGTCGCCTCAGGCGGCCCCGGCGTATTACTTCGTAGGCTATATTCAGCTTCACTACGGACGGTCCTTCCCCGCCGACATATCAGAGGCTGTGGCGAACTTAGAGCGGATGGCCGTCCTATACCCAGACAGTGAATGGACCGGCCGGGCCCTGACCGAGGTCGGCCTGTACCTGGGGGCGACAGGCCAGCCTGCCCGGGCCCGTCATTTGTGTCGATGGGTCGTCGAGCACCATCGGGGTGGGTCGGCCGCCGAGGCGACCCTCTGTATGGCGCAGGCTTACGCTTATGAGGGTCGGTGGGATGAAGCCTTGCGTAGGTTGACGACGGTCCGACTGGCCGACGTGCCGGCCCCGGTCGCCCGGAAAGTTCGGGCCGCCGCGACGACGCTGTATCGGCAGGCCCTCCGGAGTTCGACGACCGTCGGCCTTTATGCCGTCGACCCCAACTTTCAGGCCTCCCAGCAGATTCGGTGGGACGACCCCGTGCGGCTCCTCGGATGGTCCCGGGGCTGGGCCGTCGTCGACCGGGGCCTCAAGTGGGTCATCTTCTATGATGCGGCGGGCCGGTACGTCGACCGACAGACCTTCTCAAAGCTCGACGATGCGTTTATCACGTCCGACGACCAGTTGTACGGCCTCGCCGGCGACCGGGTCGTCCTCCCCCGGGGGAGCCCCGTCCCCTTGGTCGGGACGACCGAGGGCCGCCGGAGTCGGGCCATCGAGCCGGTCGCCCTCGTCGTCGACCGGCGTCGAACTCTATGGGCTTACGACGACGATGCGTCGGCCCTCTGGGCCTTTGGGATCCGGTCGGAAGACCCCAAGAATCCGTCGCCTTCCAAGACGACCCTGACACCGGAACGACGGCTGGTGTTCGCCTTAGACGGCAAGCCCCTGCGGGTGTCCCGGATATACCTCGACGACTGGCAACGCTTCTGGGTCATCGACCGGGACCAGGCACGTGTCCTGGTCTATGCCCGGGATGGGACGCTGGTCCGGCGCCTGGAGAATCCCCAACGGCCCTTCCAGCAGGTCATCGCCCTGGGGTGGGACGTCTGTGGCCTCATCTACGTCTTAGAGGGGAAGACCCAGACGGTGTTCATCTTCACGCCGGCCGGCCAGCTCCATCGGACCTTCAGTCTTCGAGCCTTCCTACCGGAAGGGAAGCTTCAAGACATGTGGGTCGCCGACGACGGGAGCCTCTACCTCTTGGACCGGAAGGCTCGTCGAGTCCTCCGATTGATATGAGGAGGGTAGGGGATGCGGGCCTGGGGTGCCAAGTGGTGGCTCGTTCTTCTCCTGTTTCCAGCCCTTTGGGGCTTCTCGACGTTCCGGGCCGGGGCTCAACCGGTCCCGACGTGGGTCAAGGACTTCCAAAAAGCGCGCGAGGACGCCGTCGGCGGTAACTGGGACCAAGCCGTCCCGGTGTTCCAGCGGATCGTCCGAGAGGTCGAAGGCATCCGCTTGACCCGCCCGCTGACGTCGGAAGAAAGCCGGGTCTATCAGTGGGCCTTAGACTACTTGGCCCGTTTTTACCTCCAGCAAGACCGCCTGCAGGAGGCCCGGGTATACTACGTCACTCTCCTGCGGGTGAATCCCCAATATGAGTTCTTAGACACGCCGCCGCCGTCGGTCGCCACCTTCTTCCAGCAGTTGCGGCAGTCCCTGATCGGCTTCCTGTCTGTTTCGGTAAAACCGCCGGACGCCGTCCTGTACCTGGACCAGCGCCGGATCGGCCAGGGCCCTCTTTCTCAGCAACCGGTCTTGGAGGGCACCTATCAACTGCGGGTCGAACGACCGGGCTACGCCCCCTGGCAGAGGATCGTGACGATCAAGGGCGGCCGGCTCACGGAGGTCGAGCCGATCGAGCTACAACGTGTGTCAGGGGCCCTCTTTGTCGCCACGGCGCCCCGAGGGGTAGAAGTCTATCTGGACGGCCGCCGCATCGGCGTGACGCAGGGAGAGGCGCCGTCGGGAGTCCGTGCCTTCGCCGAGACCCGGCAGTGGCCGCCGGAGGAGTTTTCCGACTATCTGGCCATTCCCGTCAGCGATACTGGGGAGCACTACGTAGAATTTCGAAAGCCCTGTTATGACACCGTTCAGCTCATCGTCCGAGTGCCGCCCTTACAAGACGTATTCGTCGACCCCGTGCGCCTGGAGCCGGCCGTCGGCCGTATCGTCCTCCAAGCCGACGCCGAGGCCGACGTCTATATCGACGGCCAGCTCCAAGGCAAGGCCTCGCAGGGGACCTTCGTGGCCTGTGCAGGCCGGCACACGGTGACGCTGAAAAATGCGTGGGGCACCTTCTCCCGCGACGTGGACGTCGTCCGGGGTGAGGTCGTCCCCGTTCCGGCGTCCGTCGTCCCCCGGGTCGTCTTCCTGGGCTGGGCCGTCGACGATGGCGTGCCCGAGGCAGTCGTCCGGCGACTTCGGGACCTTATACAGAAGAGCGTCCAGCGTTGGGACCGGGCCGTCTGGGTCGATGCCAGCCAGGTCGACGTTCCGTGGGACGGCTCAACGGTCCGCGGCGGGGACCTCGCTCGCCAAGTCCTGGCCACTTGGGAAACGAATCCCCCGCCCGCCTTTCAGGCCTTATTGAACCGGGTCGCCCAGACGTTCGAGAGTCGCTTGTTTCTGGTCCTCCGTCTTCGGGCCGGCGACGCGCCCCGGGTCGAGTTCCTCCTGTTCTCTGATATGTCGAGCCGACCCGACCGGGTCCAGGTCGACGTCATCGAGGAGAAGGGGTTCGTCGAGATGCTCACCCAAATGACGTATGAGGCCCCCATCCTCCGTCGGACACTCCCCCTACGATTCGTCTGGACGACCCTTTATGACTATCCTGTCGTCGTCGAGGTCGATGCCGACCGACTGGGCACCGGCGACCGACCCAAGCCGGGAGACCTCCTGCTTTCCGTCGAGGGTCTTCAACTGGATCGACCCGACACTTGGGCGGCCGTCGAGGCCGCCGTTCAAGCGAAGGAGAAGGTCGTCCTCCAGTTCGAAGATCCCCTCCAGCCCAAGATTCGCACCGTCGAGGTCCCGACGGTCGAGACGCCGGTCGAATCGGAGGAGGGCCCCGGACATCCCTTCTACCACCGGTTGGCCATCGGCTACCTGCGATATGCCGAACGACCCGAGGATACCCTCGTCCATCAGATAGCCCGCCTGAGCTTAGCCCGACTGTATATGCACTTTCAGGATTCCGTCCAAGCCCTCGAATGGCTCCGACGGGTTCGGCTCGACCGGACCGTCGGGATCAGCCAGGCCACCGTCGAGTACCGGATGGCCGAGTGTTACCTTCAGATGGGCCGCCTGGCGGAAGCCCGTCAACTATTTCAGAAACTCCAGGATGCCCGACGGGCGACCCTCGGCACGGACTGGGGCGAGAGCGTGGCCGAAGCGGCCCGGGATGCCCTGGCGGCCCTCCAGCGGGACGGAGGCTGAAGTCCGGCAGGAATTTTTCGGTGTTCGGCCTTAGGTCTTTGAGTTGAATGAGGGTGGGAGTAACGAGGCGCTCGACGGGCTTGTCGACTCTCCTACGCCGCGCCCATCGCTCGGTGAAGGTCTCGGACGGCCTCAGCCAGACGATGCCGCTGGTGGAGGAGGGCCCCGCCGATCAAGAAAATGGCTTCGGTCCCATAAGTGGCGACCATCTCGGGGACTCGGTCCAGGGTCATCCCCCCGGCCGGGACCGGAAAGATGGTGCGGATAGCGCCCATCGGACGGGCCGTCGCCTCGGCGATGGCCTGGCAGACCTCCCGAGAAAAAGCGACGAACCGCCCCCCATAGTTCGGAAAAATGGTAGCGTCCGCCCCGGCCAGGCGCATGAGCTGACCCAGCAGGACCCCCGGGGCGATGCCCGATTCAGGCCCCACGAGAAGGCTACCCAAGAAGGCCGGATGCGCCATCAAGGGGAGGGCGACCCGGTCCTCGTCGGCCAGGGCACGTAGGGTATCCAGACCTGTCAGTCCGGGGCTAAGAAGGAGCCCGCCCGCGCCTGCTCGGCGGGCATATTCGGCCCGCTCGAAGACCCGGTCCGCCGGGCCCGTGACGTTAGGCATGTAAACCGCCCGCCGGCCCGTTTCCCGGTTCGCCCGTTCGACAGCCTCGACGCAACGGGGGACCCGCTCCCGAAACGGGCAAAACGGCGGGTCGGCGATCCCATGGTCGTCCTTGATGAGGTCCACGCCGGCCCGGGCCATCTCGTAGGCCAGCTCTGCCATCTCTTGAGGAGTGAGGCCCATCGGCTTCAGGGCCGTGCACAGTAGGGGTCGGTCCCAGACCCCGAGGACCTCTCGGAGACCCGTCCGACCAAAGCGGGGTCCCCGAAAGTGCCGCAGGAACCCTTCGGGGAACTCGATGGCCTCGACCCGAAGGCCAGGCTTTAGACTGACGTTGCCGAAGACGACGTTCAGGAACTGGGTGAGCTCGGCACCGACGATTTCAACGGCATAGCTGATGATAGCTTCGAAGCTGGCCGGACCCGTAGGCCGCAGGCTTTCGATGCGGCCTACGACCTGTCCTCGGATGTCCTCCCGAATCGGCAAGTCTTCCGGCAGTTCGACGGTCTGCTCGTAGCAGATATCCCGAGCCCGAGCGTGGGCCTCTGTCAGAGAGTCGGCTCGGATACGGTACACGACGGTCAGGCGTTCACCGGAAAGTCGAAGCATAACCCGTACCTTCCAAAAAGGAAGGTAAACTCGTCTCAAAGCCCTTCTCCTGCGAAGAGGGGAGGGCGAGGTTTCGATGCCTGGTTGATTATAGAACCGAATACCCGACACCGAGTACACTGAATGCCGAGGTTCCATGTAGACGATTGAGCTCGGACAGACGAGTGTGCGGCTCCCCGCCTTGGCCTTGGGGGACGTGAAACTTCCGGGACGCCGCCTCAGGTCGTCTTGAATTTCCTGGCTGGTCGGCGGGACATTATACTCATCTTCAAGACGGAGAGCGTCGAGCACTTTCGGGAAAATGCGGAGGCTCTCGATTTCACCTTGGACCCGGAGGATGTCGTCCGGGTCGACCAGACCTTTCCGCCGTAATCCTCGGTCATAGGGCCGGGCCGTTGGACCCTTCGGCAGGTCAGCGGATGGGCAGATAGGGCCGAATGGTCGAACGGCCGACGTCACGTCCGAGCGGGACGTCTGCGCTCCGGATTCGGAAGGACGGAGGGATCGATGGACGTCACGGCGTGGATTCAGAAAATCGCCGATTTCGTGTGGGGACCTTATTTCCTCGTCCCGCTCCTGCTCCTGACGGGCCTGTACCTAACTCTGCGCCTACGGGGGTTCCAGTTCCGGGCCCTATGGCACTCCCTGTACCTGGCCTTTGTCGTCCGGAAGGAGCCCGGGGCGGAGGGCGACATCTCCCACTTTCAAGCTCTGATGACGGCCCTGGCGGCGACCGTCGGCACCGGAAACATCGCTGGCGTGGCTACAGCGATCGCCCTCGGGGGCCCCGGTGCCCTGTTCTGGATGTGGATGACGGGCCTCGTCGGTATGGCCACCAAGTACTCAGAAGCCCTTCTCTCCGTCCGCTACCGTATCACGGACGAGCGAGGTGAACAGGCCGGAGGCCCGATGTACTATCTGTCTCGGGCTATCGGAGGCCCGGTCGGGCGGACCCTGGGGACCTTGTTCGCCCTGTTTGCGGCCGTCGCCGCCTTCGGCATCGGGAACATGGTACAGTCCAACTCCGTGGCCGATGCCCTGCGGCACTCCTTCGGAATTCCCATGTGGGTCAGCGGGGTTGTCATCGCCACGATGACCGCCGCCGTCATCCTCGGTGGCATCCGGTCCATCGGCCGATTCACCAGCTTCTTCGTGCCCTTCATGATCCTTACCTACATGGTCGGATCGTGTGTCATCCTTCTGCTTCACCTCGACCGCATCCCGGAAGCGTTGGCCGCCATCTGGACCGGAGCCTTTCAGGGGACGGCCGCCGTCGGTGGGTTCGCCGGGGCGGCCGTGGCCCAAGCCGTCCGATGGGGCGTCGCCCGGGGCATCTTCTCCAACGAATCGGGTCTCGGCTCGGCCGGGATCGCGGCGGCCGCTGCCCAGACGCGAGAGCCCGTCCGGCAAGCGATGGTCTCGATGACCCAGACGTTTATCGACACGATCGTCGTCTGCTCGATGACGGGCCTCGTCATCCTGACGACCGGGGCTTGGGACACGGGCCTCAATGGGGCGCCCCTCAGTCAGGAAGCGTTCCAGCGGGGCCTGCCGGGCGAATGGGGCCACATGATCGTGTCCCTGAGCCTCGCCATGTTCGCCTTCTCGACGATCCTCGGCTGGAGCTACTACGGGGAGAAGAGCGTCGAATATCTCTTCGGCGTCCGGGCCGTCTTGCCTTATCGGGTCTTCTTTGTCCTGGCCGCTTTCTTCGGGACCGTCCGGAGCCTGACCTTCGTGTGGACCCTGTCCGACGTCATGAACGGTCTGATGGCCTTGCCGAACCTCATCGGACTCCTTTGGCTGAGCGGAGAAATCGTCCGGGAGACTCGGTCCTACATCGCCCGCCACGGCTGGGCGACCCGCCCCGTGGCGGCCCTGGACCCGGTGCCCCCCGCTGAAGGCCAGCGACCCGTCGTCGAGGAATGAGGCGGTGCCAATTCCCGGGTGTCGGCCCCGGGCCAGCCTTTCCTGAATCCGGCCACCCCCTTGGCCTGAAAATCGTGCTTCCCGGCGGACCGGCACCCAAATGCCGAATTACAGCGCCTCGGCCTGGCCAGCCCCAGCCGGGACGAGGGGTTCCACGGCGGCCAAGTCTGGCTCGGTCAGACCCAGGGACGTCCCGACCAACGTCTCGACGGCCCGCACGAGGGTCAACGCATCGAGTCCGTATTCCCGCATCAGGTAAGCTCGGCTCGCCCCGTGGGCGAAAGTGTCTTGCAGGCCGAGCCGAATCAGACGCCGACCCACGCCGGCCTCAGCCATGAGCTCGGCGACGGCTGACCCAAGGCCGCCGATGACGCTGTGGTTCTCCATCGTGACGACGCCATACCGGACCTTAGAAATGGCCTCGAGCACGGTCGGGTCCCGAAAGGGCTTCAGGGTCGAGACGTGGAGATGTTCGACGGAGACGCCTCGCCGCTGAAGGGCCGCCGTCGCCCGGAGGGCTTCCTCTGTGCAAATCCCGCTCGAAAGGACGGCGACGTCTGTCCCCCGGCTGAGGACCCGGGCCTGCCCAAGCCGGAAGGGGTCCGTTTTCGGGAACAGCCGGGGGACCTCGCCCCGGAGTAGCCGCACGTAAACGGGACCCGGGACCGAGTGGGCCACGTCGAGGACGGTCTCGACGTCCGTGGCGTCCCCGCACTCGAGGACCGTCATGTTCGGCAAAACCCGCATGAGGGCCACGTCATCGATGGCCTGGTGCGTCACGCCGCCCGGCGTCGTAATGCCCGGTAGGAAGCCGATCAGCCGGACCCGCAGGCAGGGGTAGGCGACCTGCATGGCGACCTGGTCGTAAACTCGGCGAGTGAGAAATACGGCGAAGGTATGAACGAAGGGTTCGAAGCCTTCCCGAGCCAGGCCGGCCGCAAAGCCGATCATGTTCTGCTCGGCCATCCCCATCGAGAAGAAGCGGTCCGGATAGGCTGTCTGGAAGTCGTCGACCTCGCAGGAACCCGTCAAGTCCGCCGAGAGGACGACCACGGCCGGCTTGTCTTTCGCCCAAGCGACTAAGTTCCGAGCATGAGGCCGCAGGACCGTCTCCATAGCCTATGCCTCTACCGCCGGGGCCGACGGGCCTCCGTACGACGGTGGAGCTTTTGGATAAACCGCTCCGCCGTCTCTAAGGCGGCCTGGACGGCTTTCACAGATCGCAGTGTACCTCGATAGTAGCCACCGATGTGAAGCTCGTCGTAAATACTCTCAAACATGTCAAGCAGTCGACCGTCGTAAGGACTCAGGTACCTCCGCAAAGCTTGCCGGTATGCCTCGACGGACTTAGGGAGCTTTTTCTTCAAGAAGCCCCGGCTGATCAAGTAGTCGTTGATGGCCTCCAGGACGCCTAAATAGGCCACGCCGCAAGCCGTCTTCACGTATTTCACGTCTGTGTAGATCCCCTCCTGGACCGGGGCATTTTTTAGGACTTCCCAGGCATTCTCTAAATATCGCTGAGATTCCGTCATCGGTCGCCTCCGGATTTAGATCTCCCCGTGGGAAAGGGGTGTCTTGCTAAGCGCTCTTAGACCCCTGAGTCGCCTCCATCTGCTCCAGGACGGCCCGGTACGCCTCTCGTTCGGCCTCGCTACGGAAGCGGACATAGTGAAGCTTGGGCGCCCGCGCCCGGAGCGGCTCGATCCCCCGACAGGGGTCTGTCCGACAGACGACGACGAGGGGCCTTCCGGGATGGGGCCGCTCGGCCGGAGCCGCCAGGGCCTCGACGTCATGACCGTCGACCTCGTAGACGCAAGCGCCGAAGGCCTCTAACTTCGCCGCCATGGGCTCTACATTCATGACCGTCTCGACCCGGCCGTCACACTGCTGACCGTTGGCGTCGATGTAAATCCCTACGTTGTCCAGCCGATAGTGGACCATCGCCATCAGCGCTTCCCAGGTCTGACCCTCCTGGAGTTCACCGTCGGACATGAAGACCCAGACCCGGCCCGTCTCGCCTTTCAGCTTCCGGGCCAAAGCGATGCCCCCCGCTACACTGATGGCCTGACTCAGGGAGCCAGCTGTGACCTCGATGCCCGGCGAGTGTTCGGCCCCGATCATCTCGACCGTGCTCCCGTCCTGATTGAACATTTCGAGGGCCTCCGAGGCCAGCCGACCGACCTCGATCAGCGTGGCGTACAAGGCCAGGGCATAATGGACTGGCGAGAAGATGAAGCGGTCCAGGTCCGGCGCTCGGGGGCCGTTGTAAAGGCCGCCCCATCCGGCCAAGGGCCGGTCGGGTCCCGGCACACCAGGGAAGGGCCGGGGAATCATCGGTCCCTGACTGGGGCCCAGGCGCATGACGCGCGTGTACAGCGTGGCCAGGATCTCGGCCGCCGAACAGGCCTGGCTCAAGTAGCCGCCGCCATGGCGGATGACATATTCCAAGACCCGCCGCCGGATGCCCACGGCGACCTGACGGGCAATGTCGGCCCAATGTTCGGTATAAACTCCAGACCGCATAGCTGCCATACAAGAGGGGGTGCAGGGTGCAGGGACAGAATGCAAGAATAAGATGCAGGATGCAAGATGGGTAAGTGGTGGAGTGACGGAGTAACGAAGGATGAAGCGAGTAGAGGAACATCGACCCTTGGAATACCGGCCGTCATGCCGGCGTCCCCGTGTCCCGGCGCCGCCAGTCATGGCGGCGTCCATCCCATCCCCACACCGGGAGTTATCCCGGCGTCCACCTCCAGATCTGACCGCCATGCCGGCGTCCGTCTTCCAAGGAGCGGATCGAGGCCTACCTGGGAGGGCATAAAAAGCTTGAAAAGTCGAGACCTTCGGGCTACCGTTTTTCCTACAACCGATGGTGCGAACGGCGAATGGCCAAGTAAGGGCTTCCCCAGGTGTCTAACCGATTAGACAGAGTGTTTACGGGGATAGACACGCGGGGGAGGGTCGGGGTCGGGGGATGGGGCAGAAAGCCAGCCATGTCGGGCATTTCGAGGGGGCGGGTCCTGATTGGCACGGAGTTTGCTGAGGCGACCCGACGTTCCGTCGGCCGAGATGGCCGGTGCGCGCGCGAAGGCGTTTGCGGCGGCGGGTGGCCGCACGCTGGGGACCCTGAGTGAGGGTGGGCGGGAGGCGTCTATCCCGAGGTGGTGGGAGGTGAGTCCTGGCG
>JAUQPV010000074.1 GCA_030550225.1 Acidobacteriota bacterium
GAACGACCTCGGCCCCAAGCTGGATGGCCGAGAAGTCGGCAAAACGTCCGTTCCAGTCGGCAAAGGGGGTCCGCAAGCCGTCCACGATGACGACGTCGGAAGCCATCGTCGCCCTCCCTTGGGCCGGGCTATCAAGATACAGGACGCAGGACGCAAGATGCAAGATCGGGGAGGTAAGGAGGAGATGGGGAGGTAGGGCGCTATTCGCCATCCGCCATCCCATCTTGCATCCTGCACCGGGCATCCTGTATTTTGCATCCCGTGGGAGGGCGGCTGTATGGCGTGCGTGTTCTGTGCTATCATAGAACGGCAGGCGCCGGCGAGGATCGAATACGAGGACGACCAGGTCGTGGCTTTCCAGGACATCCATCCGGTAGCACCCGTCCATATCTTGATCGTACCCCGACGGCACATCGAGACGCTCAACGAGGTGGCGCCCGAGGATATATCCACATTGGGTCGGTGCCTGTACGTGGCCCGTCAGTTGGCCCAGGCAAAGGGGATCGACGAGCGGGGCTACCGGGTCGTCCTGAATGTCCGGGCCTTGGCGGGCCAGTCGGTCTACCACGTGCACTTTCATCTCTTGGGAGGTCGGCCCTTCCGATGGCCCCCCGGGTGAGGTGGACCCTGGGTCCGGGTGGGGTCCAGTCGCCAGGTGAGCGTATGGCCGGTTGGCCCGGAGGGTCTATCTCCGATGGAGGACAGGTATGAAGTTGGATTTCCCCTACTTTCACTCCATCCGGGTCCGTTTCTTGCTGGCGGGGGTCGCCCCGATGCTGTGGTTTTTGCTGGGCCTGGTCGTCCTCAGCGGGATCAGCCTCAACCGCCTGTATGCCTTGCATGAGCGGGGGGTTCGCAATCTGACCCAACAGATTGCGTGGGACATTGCCTATTACGTGCGGCTTCGGCTGGAGGATCCCTTGAATGAAATCCTGGACCGGGCAATCCAAACCCGTGCGGTCGCTCGGGCTGAGGTCTATGGCTCAGACGGTCAGCTCCTGAGTATTCGCATGGATGAGGCCCTACGTCAGGACCTCAACCCGTCGGCATATCCGGAGGTCCAGCAAGCCCTCCGGGCGGGTAAGGAGCAAGTTCGTCTCCAGACCGATCAGGGGCCCTATATCGTCTATCAGGTCCCCATTCAGGCCCGTGGGTCGACCCTGACGGAGGCGGCCATCCTTGGGGGGGCGGGCGTCTCGAAGGCAGAGGGCCCGACCCAGCAAGCGATCGGCCGTCTCGTGCTGTATATGCCGCTTCAGGAATATGAGAATGCACGTCGCTCCCTCCTGTGGCTCAGCGTCGTCTTGATCGTCGGCTTTGGCTTCATCAGCGTGTTCCAGGGCCAACGGCTGATGGAATCGATCCGCAAGCGGGTCCTGGCCGTGATCGAGGGGGCGACGACCGTGGCCGAGGGGCGCCTATCTCACACGGTCCCGGCGTCGGGTCGGGACGAGCTGGCGACCCTGGGCGGCGCCTTCAACCAGATGGTCGAACGCCTCCGTCAGCTTATCCAGCAAGCCCGCGGGATGGCCGATTCCCTAAAGGGCATGGCCGACCATCTCCGCCAGGGCGCCCGCCGGATCCAGGACTTAAGCCAGTCGGCCAGCCTATCCTTTGACACCATCGACGCCGCCATCGAGCAAGCCGTCCGCCAGATCGACGAAATTCACCAGAGCCTGGCCGACCTGTCGGCCTCGTCCCAGGAGACCTCTTCGTCGGTCTTGGAGATGAACTCGACGGCCGAGGAGATGAACCATCAGGTCGAGCGGCTGACCCAGCAGATCGAGACGGCCACGTCGGCCGTTCAGGAGATGGTCTCCTTTATCCGAGAGGTCGACGCCAATGTCGAGCGGCTGTTTAACCTTATCGTCGAGACGACGGCCAGTCTCGAACAGATGGGGGCCTCTATTACCCAAATCGCCCGCTCGGGTCAGGAGTCCTTGACCCTGGCCGATGCCGTCACTCACAATGCCCGGGAAGGTATCCAGTCGATGGAGTCGATGCTCCAGGTCATGAACGGCATTCAAGCGGCCATCCAGGAGGCCTGGCAGGTCGTCAACCAACTGGAGAAGCGGTCTGGCGAGATCGCCATGATCACGGGTGTTATCGAGGACATCGCCGACCAGACGAACCTGCTGGCCCTGAATGCGGCCATCATCGCCGCCCAAGCCGGCGAATACGGCCGGAGCTTTGCCGTCGTGGCCGAGGAGATCCGCAACCTGGCCAACCGGACGGCGAGCTCGACGGGCGAAATCAATAAACTGATCGGTCACACCCAAAATGACATCGCCATGACGGTCCAGAGTATCCAGCAGGGTCGTCAGCGGGTCCAGGAGGGCGTTCGTCTGGCGACGGTGACCCATCAAGCCCTTCAGCAGATCTACGACTCGGCCCAGACGTCCCGCTCCAAGGCCCAGGAGATCGCCCGGGCGACGGAGGAACAGACCCGGTCCATCCAGATGGTCAATCAGGTGATGGAACAGATCCATCAGCTCGGCCAGCAGGTCGCGCGAGCGTCGCAGAACCTGCGGGTCGGGAGCACCCAGATTCAGGAGACGATGGAGCAGATGCGGGACATGAGCGACATCGCCCGCCGGGCCACGGCCGAACAGCTCCGGGGGATCCGCTTGATTGCCCAGTCGGTCGAAATCATCAACCATAAGGTCGGGACGATCGCCGATTCGGCCGACGATATCCGCCAGAAGGCTCACGAGATCCGGGAGTCAGCCCGGCGCTTCAAGGAAGTGGCCTTATTCAGTCAGCCGGAGATTCAACAACTGGAGCAACTGACGGAGACGCTCCAATCCCACGCGGAGGCCCTCCATGGTCAGATGGGCTTCTTTACTCTGTAGCCTGGGACTCCTGAGTAGCGGGCTGTGGCCGGTCCTGGCCCAAGTCAAGGCCAAGGGCGTCCTGGTCGTGGCGCTACCGACCAGTCCCTACCAGGAGGTCGCCGAGGGATTTCGCCGTCTGATGGAGAAGACGCCCGGGACGGAGTTCCGGATGGCCTACCTCCAGGGGGCGCCCGATGAATTTCGCCGAAACTACGAGTCAACCCTCCGATCTTCCGCGTATACGGTCGTCGCCGTCGGCGGTGACGCCTACCGGGCCATCCGGGACCAGGTCGAGCCGAGCCGGACCGTCGCCGTCCTGATGGCTGTTCCGCCGGGCGGGCCTCGTCACACGGTCTCGGCCGTCGCCGACCCCGTGCAGGTCTTCCGCTTGCTCGACGAGATGTGGGGGAAGAACATTCGGGTAGGCCTCCTGCTTGGCGGGTCGGCCCGTTCGGAAGAGCCGGTCTTTCAGAATGCCGCCCAGGCCAGTGGGATGAACCTCCGCACGGCGGTCGTCCCTGAGGCCACCCAGGCTGTCGAGGCCCTCAAGGCTCTGGTCGACGAATCCGACGTGTTTCTCCTTTACCCAGACCCTGAGGTCCTGACCGCCGTATCGCCGGACCTGATGATCCGTTACTGTCATGAGCGTCGGGTCGCCATCGCCGCTCTCTTTGAAGGTGCCCTCCGGATGGGGGCGACGCTGGCCTTCGTCCCCCGCTACGGCGAAGTCCCGGACATCTTACGTCAGATCCTGAAGTATCCCGAGCAATTTGCCCCCGTCTCCTATCCCGGCGTCGAACGGGTCGTCGTGAATCGAGCGGCCCTGGCGATGGTCCGACTGAACCCCCCGCCGTCGAAGCTGAAGGGCGCTTCCATCGTGTTCCAGTGATGGATTTCTCATGATCACGCCTGACGTCGTCTTGGCTCACAACCTGACGCTGGAAGAGTATGACCGCATCGTCCAGCTCCTGGGCCGGGCCCCGAACCTGGTCGAGCTGGGGATGTTTTCAGCCCTGTGGAGCGAGCACTGTAGCTACAAGAGCTCCAAGGTCCACCTGCGCCGTTTCCCGACGGAGGCCCCCTGGGTCGTCCAGGGGCCTGGTGAAAATGCCGGCGTCATCGATATCGGCCACGGCCTGACGGCTGTCTTCAAAATCGAGAGCCACAACCACCCGTCCTTTGTCGAGCCCTTCCAGGGCGCCGCCACGGGCGTCGGGGGCATCCTACGGGATGTCTTCGCTATGGGGGCCCGTCCCATCGCCCTGATGGATGCCTTGCGGTTTGGGCCCCTGGACGTCGTCCGGAATCGGCTCATCATGCATGGCGTCGTGGCCGGCATTGCTCATTACGGGAACTGTGTGGGCGTGCCGACCGTCGGCGGGGACGTCTACTTCGAACCGTGCTATTCGACGAACCCGTTGGTCAATGTGTTCTGCCTGGGGATTGCCCCCCGAGACCGCTTGCACTTCGCCCGGGCTCGGCACCCGGGCCGCTCGATCCTGTACGTCGGCTCCGAGACGGGGCGGGACGGCATTCACGGGGCCAACATCCTGGCATCCCGGGCCTTCGATGAGACGGCCGAGGCGAAGCGGCCGTCCGTCCAAATCGGCGATCCCTTCATGGAAAAAATCCTCATGGAGGCCTGCTTGGAAATCATGCAGGCGGGCCTCGTCGAGGCCATCCAGGACATGGGGGCGGCGGGTCTGACGTCGTCGGCGGCCGAAATGGCCGCCCGCGGGGGTTGTGGCGTCGTCCTCTTTCTCGACCGGGTCCCCCTCCGGGAACCCGGCCTGACGCCTTATGAGATCATGCTGTCGGAAAGTCAGGAACGGATGCTCCTTATCTTGAAGGAGGGGGCCGAGGCCGCGGCCGAGGCCATCCTGCGGCGGTGGGGCGTGGCTTTCGCCGTCGTCGGCCGCCTGACCGACGACGGGCGGCTTCGCCTCCGATGGCAGGGCGAATGGGTCGCCGACGTCCCCGTGGCGGCCCTCGTCAGCGGTCATCCCGTCTATGACCGGCCGCAGACGCCCTACACGCCGCCCCGGGTGGAGACCATTCCCTGGGAGGAACCGTCGGACCTAAACGACGTCGTCCGGACTTGGATCCTATCGGAAGACTTCGCATCCCGCCGGTGGATTTACCGCCAGTACGATCACATGGTCCAAATCAATACGGTGCGACGGCCCGGCCACGACGCGGCCGTCCTGCGGGTGAAGGGCACGCCCGTCGCCCTGGCGATGACCCTCGACGGCAATGGCCGTCTGTGCTACGTCGACCCCTTCGTCGGGGGTCTGATGGCCGTCGCTGAGGCGGCCCGCAACGTCACGGCCGTCGGCGCCCGCCCGATGGCCCTGACGGACTGCCTGAACTTTGGGAGTCCGGAGAATCCGCCCGTGATGTGGCAGTTCCGGCAGGTCATCGAGGGCATGCGGGAAGCTTGTCTGGCCCTCGGCGTGCCGGTCGTCAGCGGGAACGTCAGTTTTTACAACGAAACGGAGGGCCGGCCCGTCTATCCGACGCCCGTCGTCGGGATGGTCGGCCTCATCGAGGACATGGACGCCTTCCCGATCCCCATCGCCCATTGGACGCACCCTGGAGACGCCGTCTACCTGGTCGGCCGTATCGCTCCCGTCCTGACGGGCTCGACCTGGGCCCGTCAGCATGGGGTCCTGAATCTGGGCCCCCTACCTTTCGACATCCAGTACGAAGTCCGCTTTCAGGCCGCCCTCCGACAGGCCATCCGCCGGGGCTGGCTCCATACCGTCCATGACGTCAGCGACGGGGGCCTCTTGTGGACCCTCGTCGAGGCCAGCTTACTCGGAGACGGTGACCTCGGGTGGGACCTCACCCTGGACCCACCGGCCGGCCGCCTGGACGCCTTCTTGTGCAGTGAAATCGCCTCGGCGGCCGTCGTGGCCCTGCCGGAAGCGCACCGCCGGGCCTTCGAGATGGCCATGGACCAGGCCGGCATCGAAGCCCGCTACCTGGGCCGGGTGACGGACGACGGGCGGCTCCGCTTGCGAGTCGGCCGCACGACCCTGCTCCGGCTCGCCGTCCGACCCTGGCGCCGCCGGTGGCTCCGGGCCTTGGAAGACCGCCTCCGCCTGGATACCGTCGTCTATGCCCGCTAACAGGAAATGGCGAACGGCGAATAGAGAATAGATCCTCCCCCTTCCCTATCTCCCTACCTCCCCATTTCCTCCCGAGGCCGCCCGCCGGAGGCGGTCCATGATGGCCCGCCCTAAGCCGACCTCCGGGACGGGCTCGGCGTAAATCACGTCCAGGCCGGCCTCGTCCAGCCGATGCAGGCAGTCAAACAGCCGGGCCGCCGCCTCCCGAAGGTCTCCCGTCGGCGACAGGACCTCGACGGCTTGAAAGGACGGGTCGGCCGGCGCGTGCCGGAAGGCCAGATAGCCGACCCGGCGGCCTGACAGCGGAGGCACTTCGCCGGGTCGAAGAACGTAGACCGGCGTGTGCGGCGCGTAGTGCCGGGGCAGTTGGCCCGGACTCATCGGTCGGTCCCGTGACCCCGTCGGAAGGGCGACGGGCCCGACGACGGCCTCGAGGGCCTCGACGGGCACGGCCCCCAGGCGGAGGACCGTGACGGTTTCTTCGGTGACATACACGATGGTGGACTCGACGCCGAACTCGCAGGGCCCGCCGTCGATGATGAGGTCTACCTGGGCCCGCAAGACAGGGTCGAGATGCTCGACCCGCGTGGGACTCAGGCGCCCAAAGGGGTTCGCGCTCGGAGCGGCGACGGGAATCCCAGCGGCCCGGATGAGGGCCTGGGCGACCGGATGAGACGGCCACCGGACGGCGACCGTCGGGAGGCCGGCCGTCACGATGTCCGGCACGACGGGCCGCTTCGGCAAGACGACCGTCAGGGGACCCGGCCAGAAGCGCTCGATGAGGCGGCGGGCCGCCTCAGGGACGGTCTCGCAGAGCCTCTCCAGCATGGCCGGGTCGGCGATGTGCACGATCAGGGGGTCGAACCGGGGCCGGTTCTTGACCTCGAAGATGCGGGCGACGGCGCGGGCGTCCAGGGCGTGGGCGCCCAGGCCGTAGACGGTCTCCGTCGGAAACACGACGAGGCCGCCGTCCCGGAGAATCCGGGCCGCCTCGGCGATTGTCTCCTCGGTCGGAAGTCGAATCGGAGCGTACATGATGGTTTGGGCAATAAGGCAGTAAGGCAATCAGGGGATGGGGCAGGAAGGGCCGTAGACAGGAGACCCGGTGCCGGGCGCTCGGTCTCTCGCCTCTGCATCCCGACACCGAGGCCCCCATGCGGCCGGAAGGACCGGACCCGGTCCTAATCCCCCAGACTGTAATATAGCAGAGCCCTTCGGCCCGTGAGAATGGCGTCGGGACGGCCTTTCCCATCGCCCGGGAAGCACGATTTTTCAAGAAGGTCCCGGGTCCCAGGTGCCAGGTCCCAGTATGATGCGCTTGTGGGTCATGGCTCCCAGGACGACGAGCCATCCGCTATGAGGATGCGCGAAGGGGTCTATCGGCCGAACCTTGCCGCCTGCTCCCCGTTCTTTCCCTCCTTGACAAAACGGCCAGCGTTGGGAAAAAATGGGAGCCCTCGGTGGGTTTCTTTCGGACTTCACGCATGGGAGGTGTTCAATGCGCTTAAAAACTCATGGGGTGATGGGGATCGCTCTCTTACTGAGCCTCTTCGTGGGGTCCGCTCGGCCGGCCGGGTTCGCTCTCTTTGAAGCCGGGGCCCGGGCGATGGCTCGGGCCGGGGCCTTCGTGGCGACGGCCGACGACCCGGCGGCGATATTCTTCAATCCGGCCGGCCTGGCGTTTCAAACCCCGAAATGGCAAATCTACGGGGGGGCCACGCTGATCGTGCCCAACGCCAAGTTCGAGGGCGCCAACCCCTTCCCGGGGGACGGCGTCACGCACGACCTAAAGACGAAGGTATTCCTCCCCCCGAACCTGTATGTGACTTACAAAATCCATGACCGGATCACGGCGGGCGTGGGCGTCTTCTCGGCTTTCGGCCTGGGGACCGAATGGGAGGACCCGGCGAACTTCACGGGCCGCTACCTCTCCTTCGACTCGGGCCTCCAGACCTTCAGCTTCCAGCCGACGGTCGCCGTGAAGGTGTCCGACCAATTGGCGATCGGGGCCGGTCCGGAGGTCCGCTTCTCAAAGGTCACCCTGAACCGGTACTTGCCGTTCTTTGACCCCTTCCGGTTTGCCGTCGTGGACGCCGCCCGTGTCCGTCTGGAGAGTGACTGGACCCTCTCGGTCGGCTTTGCGGCCGGCATCCTTTACAAGGTCACGGACCGACTCCGTTTCGGTATTACTTACCGGCATCACATGACACCGGACCTGGAGGGCGAGCTGAGCCTGGAACGACTGCCGACGGGCAATCCGCAGCTGGACGCTCTGCTGAGCGCCGCCCTCCCGCAACAGCCCCTGAAGGCCCGGGCGGCCCAATTCGCCTTTCCGAAAGAACTCCTATTCGGCGTGGGCCTTTCCCCATGGGCGACGTGGGACTTCGAGCTGGACGTCTATTGGATGCAGTGGAGCCGATTCAAGACCATCTTCCTGGAAGTCCCGGACCAGCCGACGTTCAATCAGGAAGTCCCGGAAGAATACGAAGATACCTTTTCCGTCCGGTTCGGTGCCGAAAAGCGCTTGACCGACCGATGGAGCCTCATGGGTGGGTTCTACTTCGACCAGAACCCCGTCCCCATCCAGTCGGTCGACCCCGTCCTGCCGGACGCCGACCGTTGGGGCGTGACCCTGGGGGTCGCCTACCGACGGGGGGCCTGGCGGGTCGAGCTGACCGAGTTCCTGCTGTTCTTCCGAAACCGGACGGTCACGCCCGACCGATGCGACGCCGAGCAGGTCATCTGCAACCGGGGCTACTTCGGGACCTACAAGAACTTCACGAACCTCTTAGGGATTAACGTCGGCTACCAGTTTTAACCGCAACATTTGGCAGTAGGGAGGTGCACCATGCTACGACGTGGGTCGACGGTCCTTATCGTCATCTTGGGGTGGACGGGGCTCTTCGTCGGGGCGACGGCCCAGGCTCAGGTGGATTTCTCCCGATTCTATGCCATCGGGGACAGCCTGACGGCCGGCTTTTCGCACGGCTCCCTCAATGAGCTCTTCCAACGGTACAGCTACCCGGCCCTGATCGCCCAGCAAGCCGGCGTGCCAGACTTTCAACAGCCGCTCGTGTCCGACCCGGGCCTGCCGCCCCGGCTGAAGCTGTTCGCCCTGGCCCCCTCGCCGGTCATCCAGCCGGTATCCGGGCAGGGGCGACCGTTGAACTTGGGTTGGCCGCGGCCGTACAACAACCTGGCCGTCCCGGGGGCGACCCTTGGCGACGTCCTTTCGACCGTTAGCCGTCCCGACAATCCCCTCTTCGACCTCATCCTGCGAGGATTGGGCACCCAGTTGCAACAGCTCATTGCTTCGAATCCGACGGCCGTCATCGTCTGGATCGGCAACAACGACCTCCTGCCGGCGGTCCTGACGGCGACGCCCATCGAGGGCGTCACGATCACGCCCCTGACGGTCTTTGCGCAACGGCTCCGACAGCTGGTAACAGGCCTGAAGACCGCCCTCCCCAATGCGAAGGTCCTCTTTCTAAACTTGCCGGACCCGACGAAGGCACCCTTTGCGACGACGATCCCGGCCTGCGTGTTTAACCCGACGACCCGGCGGTGTCTCACGGACCCACAGGGAAACAAAATCCCTCTGATCGGCACCCGGGGCCCGATTCCCTTTGACAGCCTGATCATCTTGCCGGCATCCGCCCTGCTGGCCCGGGGCTACGGCATCCCGGTGAACCTGGGCGGCAACGGCCAGCCCCTGCCGGACAACGTCGTCCTGTACCCCGAGGAGATTGCGGCCATCCGGTCCAGCCTCACGGCCTTTAACAATGAACTGAGCAATCAAGTACGGGGGCCGGCTACGAGTTGTTTGACTTCCATACGCTATTCAACCTAATCGCTCAAGAAGGCTATAACATAGGCGGGATCGACCTACGGCTGGACTTCCTGACGGGCGGCCTCATCAGCCTGGACGGC
>JAUQPV010000075.1 GCA_030550225.1 Acidobacteriota bacterium
CTCCGGCCCTCATACTGCCGGGTCGGCCGCCGAGGCGATGTAGGCGACGGCGGCGACCTCGATGTCAGCGCCCCGTGGGAGGTCGGCGACGGCGACGGTCGCCCGGGCCGGCGGATGGGCGCCCACATAACGGGCGTACACTTGATTCACCCGGGGGAAGAGGCTCATGTCCTTGATGTAGATCGTCACCTGCACCAGGTCCTCCAAGCTCCCGCCGGCCGCCTCGACCACAGCCCGCAGGTTTTCCATGACCCGCTCGGTCTGCTCTTCGACGGAGCCGCCGACAAACTGTTGGGTGGCCGGGTCGATGGCGATCTGACCCGAGAGGAACAGCCAGGGTCCGACCTGAATGGCCTGGCTGTAAGGTCCGACGGGGGCGGGCGCCTTATCCGTGTAAATGACCTTTTTCCGCGCCATGGGGACCTCCGGGACGGCAGTTGGGCAGGTCGGCAGATGGGCAGATAGGGAGATAAATGGGGTAATCCAAGAAGGTTCCAAGCGCTCCTCCCTTTAGGTATGGCCATCGCCGGCGACACCTGGGGCAGGATGCTACCGCCCTCTTACAGGCGGAGGCCCCTGCCCACCTGCCTATCTGCCCAATTGCCGAACTGCCTATTTACCGACCTGCTCATCCCGGTAGCGGCATATTTGGTCGAACTGGCACAGTCGGCACGGGGGACCGGGCCGGACCTCAAACCGGCCGGTCGAGAGGCCCCGGACGACGGTTTGCACGAGGGCCTCAATGTCCCGGGCCAGGCGGGCCGCCGCGTCCGGTGTGAGCCGCCATCGGTCGACATTGGTCCGGATCCAGTTCAGGAGGGTCTGGGCCGGGCCGGCGGCCGGGAGCCAGACGAGGCGGGCCGTGATGGCGGATGGCGAATGGCTCACAGCTGGTAGCTCATGGCTATGAGCCAACAGCCACACGTAGAATGCCAACTGGAAGAGGTATTCATAGCCCTGCTCGCCGCTACGCTGGTGTAAGGTATCTTCCGACCACCGGGCGTTCAGGGCGAGGTCATGGAATTTCCGACTCCACTTGTAGTCGGCGACCTCGACGAGGGGACCGGAGACGGGAGACGGGGGACCCAGGCCTCGGCCTCCCATCGTCAGTCCCTGGTCATTCATGACGGAGCGGACCCGGTCCATCCGGCCCTTGATACGGACGGGATGAGGCACGTCGGGCGGGTCCCACGTGAACTCGACGGTATGCTCGAGCCAGACCCCGGCGTCCGAGGCGAGCCATTCTTCGATTTCGGATTCGATGAAGGCCAGGAGGCTCGCCCGGATGTACGATCGACGCCATTCCCAGAATCGGGGCAGTCCGACGGGCTGGGTCTGGCGCCAGGCCCGTTCAAAGCGTTCGAACCACTCGTGGAGGAGGTTCATCAAAGCTTTTGGAGTCGCCGGCCGACGCCGGAGGACTTCCCGAAAGGCATGCTGGAGAAATCGGTGAACGAAGGTCCCCTCGGCGGCCGGGGCCGGCTGGAACTGGATATAGGGGAACGGCGGCTCGTCCAACTGAAAGAACTGCTTCCAGAGGGTCCGGCTCGGACACCGGAGGTACTCGATGCAAAGACTCGGGCTGATGCCGCGTTCAGTGAGCCAGGCCGTCACGTAGGGGCTGGGCGTCTCGACCCGGCCCGGCGGTCCCGCCGGACGGGGCGGGGGCGGTTCGTACCAGGTCTGAAAGTCGATGGGGTGGACCATCGTCCAGGCCCGTTGGCGGACCCACTCGTCCAGGCGGAGGCGGGGATTGCGAAAGACCCGCCGTTCTTCGAGGAGGAGGACGGGCCGAAGCAGGCGTTCCAAGTCGTTTAAAAATTGGGACCGCAGGCGGGGCTGGCCGTTCTCGCGGGTCCGGGCCCAGGACAGTTCCAGGCCCCTTCGGGCCGATTGGACGAGGCCGTAAAAGAGGGCCCGGTCTTCGTGGTATTGCTCCTGGGGGAGCGACAGCCAAGGGTTTACACTCCGGAGGCTCCGCCGGAGGTCCTCCGGCAGGAAGGGGTCTTCCTGAATCTTCTGGGGGAATTGGCCCTCCTCGAGGCCCAGGGCCAGGACCCACTGGAAGGAAAGGCCCCGCAAGGCCAAGGCGTCTAAGACCCACACGCCGTCAGGCCGAAACGGTGGGAGGGGCCGGGAGGTCCGGGCCAGGACGTGAGCCAGGGCTCGGTAGAACCGGTCGGCGGGGATCTCGAGGACCTCGGTCGTCGGCTCATCGACCGCATCGACCGCCAGGGCCTGGTCCAGGCCGGCCAGGTCCTGGAGATACCGCCGGAACCGTTCCCACAGTCGGTGACCTTCCTCATCCGCCTGGATGGCCTCCGGGTGTGTCCAGGTCTCCAAAAAAGCCAGGAACCACTCGGCATACGCCCGCCAAGTCGCCCGCCGGGGGACCTGGCGGACGACGTCGAAAAACTGCTGAATGGCCCGTCGGAGCCGCTCACACTGTTCGACGGTCATCCGGACCCCGTGGAACGTCGGGGGGTACAGGCCGGGCTCTTCCTCGCCGGTCGGTCGGGCTTCGACGGCCTCCGGGGGCGGCTCCCGGAAGGCCCGCCAGAGGGTTTCCCAGTCGGCCGGCCCGCGCGTGATGCCCCACCGTTCGGCCAGAGCCTGCCAGAGGGCGACTTCCCGAGGGTCGTCGACGCCGAGGCGGTCGAGCCGGAACAGGGGGTGCCGAAGGACGCCAAAGAGATGGACCCGGAACCAACCAGACCGGAAGCCGTCGACGAGGCTCTGGAGCCATTGGACGACCGGATGGGACCGGGCCGGTAGGGTTCGGACGATGTTGAAGGGCACGTGGAACCGTTCCAGGACGTCCAGCAGGACGGGGGTTTCCTCGTCCCATGAGCGGACGACGACGGCGACCTCCGACGGGGGCACGCCCTGTCGGAGATGGTGTAAGACCCGACCCGCCACATGTTCCATCTCGTGGAGGCGGTCGCTACAGCTCCAGAGATACACGTACAGGGGTTCCCGCAGGACCGACGGGGTCGCCGGCGTCGGGGCAAGGCCCGCTCCGCTCGAAGCCCCTTCCTTCTCCGTCCCGGCGGGCCGCAGAAGGGGAGTCGAGACGCTCCCCTCGACTTCGTCTGCAAACAGACGGGCCGTCCGAAACCGCAGGTGCGTGTCGGGCTGAGGCGGGAGGGGCACGACCGTCTGAGCCCGACCATAGAAGGTCGCCTCAAAGGCCGGTCGGACATACTCAAAGGCCGGATGAAAGGCCCATCCGCCCGACCGGGGGACGAGGGGGACGGCGAAAAAGAGCGTGACCCTCGCGTGGGCCGCCATCGCCTCGACGAGTCGACTGCTGAGGCCGGTAAACGAGAAAAAGCCGTAAAAGGCGATACAGTCCGGCAAGCCGAGTCGGTCCCGAGCCCGGTCGGTGTCCATCTCCGTCAAGACCTGCAGGGCCATCTGAACCCCGTCGATGGGGTCCTGCCAACCGACCCGGGCCAGGGCCTGCTCATAGAGGTTCCACACATGACAGAGATCCTGGAGGCGGGTCTGGGTAATGGGGTCAGAGATGAGCTCGGGGTCCGACTGCCAGGCCGCGACCTCTTCGAGGGAAAAACCGGCTTCCTTAAGTTCCTGGATGGCTTGCAAGATGGGCACCCCGACGGTGTAAGACTCGGCGAGGCGGTGGAACAACCGGAACGGCCCACCGGCCCGAGCGGTACCCTGCAAGATCTGTTCGATGAGAAAGGCTCGGACGCCTTCTCCCGGGTCAGGACGAAAGCCGGCCAGGCGCTCGGTCAAAAGACGGTAGAGCTGAGGCAGACTCAAGACTTGCAGGCCCAGGCGCTCGGCGTCGGTCAGTCGGCGAATCGTCTGTTGCTTGAGGTAGAGTTGTAAAGAGGCGGAAGGGACGACGACCCACAGGGGGCGCCACCAGCCGTCCGGGGCGGCCCTTTGCTCCCGAAGCCAGGCCAGGAGCCGTTCCTCCAGCTCGGGATAAAAGCCACCGACGTAGACGGTCTCCAGGGCCACGGCCGGACTCCCGCCCCTACCCTTTTGCCACGTCTTTTCCTATCATTAAGACACCTTCTTGTCAATCGAGGGTGTCATGCCACAAGCCAGCTACCGAGTCGAACCCGACCGCATCCGGGCCTTTCTGGCCGACCATCCCGACGTGCAACCCCTGGCGACCAACGAACGCATCGGAGAATCTTCCTTTTATGTGCCTATCGTGTACCGGCAGGATTCGGACGACCATGTCGTCTACTTTCAGGACCAGCCCTGGGAAGACGAAGCCGTCCAACGCCTCTTGGAGTGGGTCCTGGCCCTACGATTCTTCAGCCCCTATCCCCAAGCCATCGTCCACCTGGAAGGCCCGACACCGCCGGCCCTCGTCCAGGAAATGGTCAGTCTGCACCCCATCGCCGTCGCCAAGCTGGCGGCCATCATCGGGATCATCCTGGCCGAGAGCGACCAGCCGGAGGTCCTCGTCGCCGTCGCCCGCAAGTGGATGGAAGAGCTCTTCGATATCCGGTGGCCGGACCAGTGCACGACCCCCGAGGAAGAGGCCCAGGTCGACCGAAGCGTCATGCTCCTCAATTACCTGGTCGACAAGTACTTCTGGAACGAGGGCCAGTGGAAGTTCCATCCCCTCGAGTACCTCCTCCTCTTGAGCGCCACCTTTGGGGACATGGTCCGACTCCGGTACGGCGGTCAGTGGGTCCCGGGCGACCAGCCGACCGAGCACCGGGTCCGTTGCTTTGGGGCCATGGACGTTTATCCCCTGGAGGCCGTCGTCGGGATGCTCCAGCAGGGTTCGGCGGCTTCCCTCTGGGACCGGTATCGCCTCCTCCCCTTGGAGTGGGCGGCCCAGCAACAGGGGGGCGAGGGCGTCGAGACATCGGAATAGGGTCCGTGACGTCGTGACGATAAGCCCGGAGCGCAGACGTCCCGTCTGTGGAGCGCAGACGTCCCGTCTGTGGAGCGCAGACGTCCCGTCTGTGGGAATACAGACGTCCCCGTCTGTGGGTCCGAGATTTGTCAGGGGGGACGACGGTATGGGTCATGACTCGAGAGACGACGTCGCCAGACGGCCTGTGGCCTGGAGCTGGATATGGATCGGTATAGGCGTCCTGACGACAGGGGTCGGCTTGTTGCTATGGATGTATCGTCCGAGACCCGTGGCGGCACCCCGGCCTGGGCTTTCAACCCCCGGCTCGACGACGGCGCCCCTCACACCGGCGCCGGTCCCCGCTGAATACGAGGTCACCCTTTTTTTCCCAGACGCCGGCAGTGAGCGGTTGGTCCCGGAGAAGCGACGGATCTCGGCCTTGGACGATCAGGACCTGGCCCAGAAAGTCTTGGCGGCCCTCGTGGCAGGACCGCAGAATCCGGACCTCCAGCCGGCCCTGCCGCCAGAGACCCAGTGGTACCGGGTCGTCTTAGACGACCGTCACCATTGGATCATCGTGGACTTCACCGAATCCGTTCGGCAGGCCCATCCGAGCGGGTCGACCGCCGAGGTCATGAGCGTCTATGCCGTCGTCAACAGCCTGCTGGCCAATCTCAAGGCCTATCAGCGGGTCTGGCTCCTCATCGAGCACCAGGCCCAGACCGTTTTTAAGTTCCACGTCTTCATCGGGGCCCCGCTCCCGATGAACACCGCTTTCCAGGAAAACGGGTATCCGGCCGATAGGCAGGTAGGTCACCCATGACCAGTCGCATCGACGGGCGTTCACCCCTACAGGTCCGACCGATTCGGGTCCACGCCGCCTTCCTGCGGCAGCCCCCGGGCTCCGCCTTCATCGAGTGGGGCGGTACGCGAGTCCTCGTCGCCGTTAGCCTGGAAGACCGGGTCCCGGCCTTCCTTCAGGGGACGGGCCAGGGCTGGATCTCGGCCGACTACACGCTCCTGTCCCGCATGGGTGGAAGTCGGGTAACCCCGACGTCGGACCGGGGGAGCGCCTCCGGTCGGGCCGTCGAGATCCGACGCCTGATCGGGCGGAGCCTTCGGGCCGCCGTCGACCTGTTCGCCCTCGGCGAGGTGACCGTCTGGGTCGATTGCGACGTCCTGGAGGCCGACGGGGGCACCCGCGTGGCGGCCGTCACCGGCGGCTGGGTCGCCCTGGCCCTGGCCTTCGACCAATGGGTCCGTCGGGGCGACCTTCCCCGATGGCCGATGACGAACGTGGTCGCCGGCATCAGCATGGGCTTTCTGCGGGACCAGCTCTTCGTCGACCTCAACTACTTCGAGGACAGTCAGGCCGACGTGGACATCAACGTCGTGATGACGGCCGCCGGCCACCTCGTCGAGCTCCAGGTCCTGGGCGAGCACGGCACCCTGCCGCCTTCCTCGGTCGGCACCGTGCTGAGTACGGCGTGGAGGGTCTTGCGGCCCATCTTCCAACTTCAATATGAGGCCGTCGCTCCCCATCTGCGGCCCGACCACCTGGCCCAGGTCCGGTCTCTACTCCAGCTCCCAGAGAGCCCGCCGTGACGGGGATCGCCCATGCAGCGCCTCTGCATCGGCGTCGCCACCCGGAATCCCCATAAGGTCCAGGAGATCCGCCACTTCTTGGAAACCGCCGGCCTGGCCGTCGAGGTCCGGTCCGGCCTGGACCTGGACATCCCTGAACCGGAAGAGGCCGGGACGACCTTCCTGGAGAATGCCCGCCGGAAGGCCCTGTACTACGCCCCTCGCCTTGGATGCCCGACCCTCGCCGATGATTCGGGCCTCGTCGTGGAGGCCCTGCAGGGCTTCCCCGGCGTCCACAGCGCCCGCTGGGGCTCCGGCACGATGACGCAAGCCGAAAAGAACCAGTGGATCATCGAACGACTCCGGGGCCTCCCCCCGGACCGCCGTAGGGCCTGGTTCGTCTGTGCCCTGGCCTTTGCCGAGGCTGACCGCATCCTGTGGGAGACCGAGGTCCGCGTCGAGGGCCGAATCGCGGAAGTGCCCCGTGGCGAAGGTGGATTCGGCTACGACCCCATCTTCCTGTACCCGCCCCTGGGGAAAACCTTCGCCGAGTTGACCGTCGAGGAGAAAAACGCCGTTAGCCACCGGGGCCGCGCCCTGCGGGCCTGGCTTGAGTTTTTAGTAGGCCAGGGGCTGGGGGCTGAGGGGTAAGTCCTGGGTGGCAGGTGTCGCGGGAAGTCGAGTCCGACAGATGCCTGCCTCTTTGCCTTTTGCTTCCCGGTTCGCCGTCCGAATGCCCGACTCACGACTCCAGGCCCATCAGGCGTCGGAAGAAGCCCCGCCGCTTCTGCTTCTGGAGCAAGAGCGTCTCCAGCTCGCCCCGGTCGAAATAGACGCCCTCGCAGGACGTGCACCGATCCACTTCGATGCCCTCCAGGGTGACGGCTTCCATGTCGTGGCCGCACTTGGGACACTTCATCCAGTGAAGCTGACGAAGCCGCTCGAGTTCTTCCTGGGTCTCCCTTTGAAGCTGTTCCTGAAGCCGCTTCTGACGTTCCTGCCGGATCTTCTCCAGGAATTCCCGCTCATGCCGGACGAACCATTCGTCTTCCCGCTCCTTGGCGATGTCCTTGGGCATACGTCGCCTCCTGGTCCAGCATCTTGCCCATCTTACTGGACGGTCGCAGGCTCGATCAAACCCCTGGGGGACTGTTTCAGCTGGGGTGAGTGGACAGGTCGGATATATCGGGAATTCGGGAGTTCGGGAACTCGGCATTTCGGCAAATGGGCAGGTCGGCCATGCGGGTCATTCGGCAGATAGGCGCCAAGATGGGACCCTGTTCATCGGAGGGAGTCCGGGCCTCGAGGCCCTCCGAGGCAGGTCCCCGAGGTCCCTCTATCTTGGGATACGGGCATTTCGGGGCCTCCTACGGACGGCTGTCGGCTCGGTTCATCCCTCCATCGACCCATCTGCCGGACTGCCCAACTGCCGGACTCCCGAATGGCCGAATTCCCGGACTCCCTCGCTTTTTCCAGTGGGTTATGCGACAATAGGAAGGGCCGGGGTGGCTGGTGCCGACGCCACTTCCCCCGGCGGGAGGGTGCCTCCCATGTCGAGCCTCGAATATGTTCAATTCTACGTCCGCCAGGCCGCTGGCCGGCTTAACATCCCGGACCGTATCGTCCGCCTGCTGGTCAATCCAGACCGGACCGTGAAGGTCGAGGTCGCTTTCGAACGAGACAACGGCGAGGTCGAGACGCTGACGGGCTACCGAGTTCAGCACAACAACGCCCGGGGTCCCTTCAAGGGGGGCCTGCGGTATCACCCGACGGTCGACGAGGACGAGGTCGTCGCCTTAGCGTCCCTGATGACCTGGAAGACGGCTATCGTGAACGTCCCCTTCGGCGGCGGTAAGGGCGGCATCGCCTTCGACCCGGACCAGTACTCGCCCGCCGAGGTCGAGCGGGCGACCCGGAAGTTCATCAGCCGGATCCGGGAGTTCATCGGTCCCTACACGGACATCCCAGCGCCGGACGTGAACACAAACCCCCAGGTCATGGCCTGGGTCATGGACGAGTACAGCAAGTACTATGGGTTTCAGCCGGCCGTCGTGACGGGCAAGCCTGTCGAGCTTCACGGCTCCGAGGGCCGGCTCGACGCTACGGGCCGGGGTCTCCTGTACGTGCTCCGGGCCTACCTGGAGAAGGTCGGGGGTGACCTGACCGGTCAGCGGGTCGCCGT
Source organism: Acidobacteriota bacterium (assembly GCA_030550225.1). Taxonomy (GTDB): domain Bacteria; phylum Acidobacteriota; class HRBIN11; order HRBIN11; family HRBIN11; genus HRBIN11. The sequence goes on from JAUQPV010000075.1 coordinate 8,616, forward strand.
CCAGGGCTTCGGCAACGTGGGGAGCTTCGCGGCCCTGTGCTTCTACGAGGCGGGCGCCCGGGTCATCGCCGTCAGCGACGTCAGCGGCGGCCTCTACCGGGCCGACGGCCTGCCGGTTCCCCGACTCATCGAGTGGGTTCAAAAACATCGTCTCCTGAAGGGATGCCCCGAGGGCGACCCCATCACCAACGAACAGCTCCTGACCCTGGACTGCGACATCCTGATCCCGGCCGCCTTGGGGAACGTCCTGACGAAGGACAACGCCGCCGACGTCCGGGCCCGCATCGTCCTGGAGGGGGCGAACGCCCCAACGACGGCCGAGGCCGACGTCATCCTGCAACGCCGGGGCGTGACCGTCCTCCCGGACATCCTGGCCAACGCCGGGGGCGTGACCGTGTCGTACTTCGAGTGGACCCAAAACCTCCAGCAGTTCCGATGGCCGGCATCCCGAGTTTACGCCGAGTTGGAATCCGTCATGCGGCAGGCCCTCCAAGACGTCTGGACGATGGCCGAACGGCTGAAGTGCGACCTTCGGACGGCCGCCTATGCCCTGGCTGTCGGCCGAGTCGCCCGGGCGACGGCCCTCCGGGGATTGCAGTAAAGCGGGGTCCTGGGTCCCAGGTGCCGGAACCCGGGACTTGGGACCCGGAATCCCTTCCAAACTGAGGCGGCTATGGATCCCAAGACGTCGATCTCGGATCAAATCGAGAATTTGCGGGCTCACGGCGAGATCCAGACCTATGAAGCGGGCGCTGTCCTGATGACCGTGGGGGCGCCCTCTGACCGCGTCTTCCTCCTGATCGAGGGCCAGGTCGAGGTCTGGCTGGAGGGCGATAGCGAGCCCCTCGCCATCCGCGAGGCCCCGACCGTCCTGGGCGAGGTCGGCTGGGTCCTGCAAGCGCCCCGGTCGGCGACGATCAAGGCCCGGACGCCCGTGAAGGCTCTCAGCTTGGACGGTGCCTGGCTCCGGCAGGCTTACCTCCACGGCGACCCGACGGTCCTGCGCTTTGTGTGGTACCTCATGGAGAATATGGCCGAACGGCTCCACGAGATGA